>NZ_JARAYJ010000038.1:0-88301 GCF_033794345.1 Streptomyces niveiscabiei | reverse complement strand
GGGGTGCGGCGAGCCCGTCGCGGAGTGTGTTGGTCGGTGGGGTAGACCGAGCCGTGCGCTGCGATCGCCGTAAGCGACGGGCTGCGCCGCACCCCCGGCCCCCGCTCCCCGCCGTTCGCGGCTCTCCCGCCGTGGTGGCTTCTGCCGGCCGTCGTCGGTCCGCCGTTGTGGCTGTGGTGTCCGCTTCCCGTTGTTCTGGGAAACGTCTTGATCGCGTCGGGCCCGAGGGGGCCTGGGCGCCGCCACAGCCGTATCAGTGGGTGTCTGGAGTCTCTTTTCGGACCGGGGTTGTTGATTTTTGGACTTACTGGGTGTGCGGGGTTTCGTGTTTGGTCTGTACCGATCGAGAATGACGCGAGGTGTGGCTCCGGTTACGGCGTTGTACGGGTGAGCACGCCGCTGACGTTGAGGACCTCGTTGCAGCCCGCGGCGCGCTGGCCGGTTGCCGGGGTGCCCGGCTTGGCGCAGGTCACCTCTACGGTCACGGTGTCGTTCGCGGGGATCTCGATGGGGGTGACCCAGTGGTAGTCCTGGTTGCGGAAGGTCTCCAGCGCGATCGTGGTGATCTTGCGGTTGCCGAAGGAGAAGGTCAACACCCCTTCGTCGCCCTGGAAGTTGGCGATGACGACGTCCGTGACGCGGAAGATCGTGTTCGCGGGGACCGTGTAGACGCCGGGGACGGTCTGACCCGCGTTCGCCTTGACCTCGATGGTCTGCGAGGTCTGTTCGCCGCCGCCGGTTCCGCCGCCTGTGCCCGTACCCGTGCCGGTACCCGTTCCCGTTCCGGTGCCTGTGCCGGCCTGGCCGTTTCCGTTGCCCTGGCCGGTGGTGCCCTGTCCGCCGCCCGGCGTTGTGCCGGTGCCCTGGCCCGCGGTCGCGCCGGACGTGGGGGCGGGGCGGGGCTGGACGGCCTCCTTGGCCGCGTCCTTGGCGGCGCTGCGCACGGCGGGGCGTACGAGGGTGAACCAGAGCAGGATCAGGGCGATGAGCAGGGCCAGCAGGGCCAGCAGCCACTTGGGGAAGATCGGGATCTGGACGAACTCGGCGTCCAGGGGGGCGCGGGGGACGACGTCCTCTTCGGTGGGCGTCTGCTCCTGCGTACCCGTACCGCTCGCGTCGGCCGGTTCGGGGGCGACCTCCGTCGTCGTCAGGGTGAAGGGCCACACGGCGGGCGAGCCGAACCAGACGGGCTTGCCGGTGCGGACCCGCAGGCCGATCTCGGCGGACTCGCCGGGCTCCAGCTTCGGGCGCTCGGGGTCGAAGGCGAAGCCCAGTTCCTCGCCGGGCTGTCCTGGCGTGAACTCCACCTGGACCGGCGTGTTGCCCTGGTTGCGGACGGCGAGCCGGTAGCGCCCGCGCAGCCAGCCCCGCCGGCGCCTCGGCACCAGCTCGGTCTCCAGCTCGTGGAACTCCCCGATCCGGACGGTCCCCTCGGGGACGCGCACCGCCTCGGGGTGCTCGGCGGGCAGCACCCGTACCGCGAACGGCCGTTCACCGGCCCGGATCTCCGGGGAGCGCGGCGGCGAGAGCGTGATCGTCACCGTCTCGGAGGTCCCCGGGTACAAGGAGACCCGTGCGGGCTCGACGGCGCTCCACGCGGCGCAGTCCCCGACGACCTCCAGGCTGTACGCCTCGACGATGTCGCTGTCGTTGCGGACGGTCAGGGTGGTCGTGGCGACGGAGCCGGGCGCGACCGTCACCACCGGGATGTCGAGGCCGGGCGCGCCGGGACCGGAAGAGGCTGGAGAAGGGGTCACCCGACCACGCTAGGGACGCGTACGCGCGGGCCGCGAGGGGCGCGAGGGCAGTGTCCGGGCAGTCGTGATGCCCGCGCGGTGACCCCGGGAAGGGGCCGCTTATGCCGTCCCCCCGCTTAGCCGTAAGCCTTCCGCGTCCGCGATGTCTTTGTCACCCTTCCCCCCACCCCCCCCACGCACCAGTGACCACGCACCTCCCACACGCCGCGCGCAGAGGAGAACAGCCCTGCCATGACTTCTGTCCATGAGTACCCGGCTCAGCGCACCGCAGGCACCCGCCGGCCGGTGACCGTCGCCGTGTACGCCGCCGACCCGGTCCTGCGTGTCGGTGTCGTCCAGCAGTTACGCCAACGGCCCGAAGTCGCCTTCGTCGACGACGCGGACGCCGATTCGGCGGACATCTCGCTGGTGGTCGTCGACTCCGTCGACGACGACGTCGCCGCCCTCCTCCAGCGGCTGCGCCACAACACCGCCACCCGTACCGGCCTGGTCGTCGGCACCCTCGGCTCGGGCGCGCTGCAACGCGTCGTCGAGTGCGGGGTCACGGCGGTCCTGCGCCGCGCCGAGGCCGACCAGGACCGTCTCGTCCACCTCGTCACGGCCCTGGCCAACGGCGAGGGCGTCCTCCCGGGCGACCTGCTGGGCGAACTCCTCGCCCACGTCGGCAGTCTGCAACGGGCGGCGCTCGATCCCCGGGGCGTCTCGCTGTCCACGCTCACCACGCGTGAGGCGGACATGCTGCGCCTGGTCTCCGAGGGGCTCGACACCGCCGAGATCGCGCGCAAGACGTCGTACTCCGAACGCACCGTCAAGAACGTCCTGCACGAGATAACCACCCGGCTCCAACTGCGCAACCGCGCCCACGCGGTGGGCTACGCGCTGCGCAACGGGCTGATCTGACCACACGCGTGACGGGCCGGTCCGGCGGCCCGCGCACGCGGCCAAGTGCCCGAAAGCGCAAGGGGAGTTTCCCCCGGGTACGGCCGCCAGGACCTGGCGTGGCGGTCGGGGCGGGAGCAGGCTGGCGGGGGGAGAGTCGCGTCGTACCGAACTGTGAGGTGGACCTTGACGAGTACCGCTGGCCCGGAGGGGCGGTACCGACTGGGCAGGATCGGCGCGTCGTTGCTGCTGCTGATCCCGCTGCTCACGCTGACGGCCGCCTCGGGGCAGGGCAGCGCCGAACCGGGCGTGGGCGTGACCGCCGCCGGGGACACCCGGATCGCGTACGCCGGGACCAAGCACCGCAGCCTCGGCGATGTGACGGGAGCCACCACCAGCACCCCGGTGTTCGGTGTCGGCGCCACCCACTACGACACCCAACCCTCCGCGCTGGACGACCAGTTGGTGTTCACGAGCCTGCGCGACGAGAAGACGCCGCAGGTCTATCTGCGGGCCGCCGACGGCTCCGTCGACCGCCTCACCACCGGCATGAACGCCGCGCACCCCCGGCTGACGCCGGACGGGAAGTCCGTGGTGTTCGACGCGGGGACGACCCAGCGCGACCTGTGGCGCATCGGCACCGACGGCAAGGGCCTCACCCAGCTCACGAACTCCGCCGCGAACGAGACGTACCCGACGGTCTCCCCGGACGGCACGCGCATCGCGTACGCCAGCGACGCCAACCCCCTTGTGGGGCAACAGATTTATGTGCGGCAGCTGAGCGACGGCGCCACGAGGATGGTCACCTCCCCGGCCAACGGGACCGCGAGCGAGCCCGCGTGGAACCCCGTGGACGACGACGCGAACCGGGACTGGATCGCGTACACCGCGACGACCGACGGCGTGGGGCGGCTGCGGGTCGTCAACGGGAACGGCGGCGGCGACGAGACGCTCCTCGCCGGCAACTACGCGCAGTGGCGCGGCCATTCGGTGGCCTGGAAGCCCGACGGGAACGGGGTGATCTTCCTCAGCCCCGAGATCACCTGCGACTGCGAGGGCGACCGCGACCACCTGTTCGCCTCGCAGGCGCACTCCGACGACGAACCCGACGTGCTGAACCAGGAGGACCGCGAACTGCGCACCCCGACCTGGTTCGGGCCCGTGAACGGCGGCCACGCCATCCTCGAACACACCACGGGCGCCACCGTGAACGCCGTGACGCTCCAGGACATCCGCTCGGACGGCGTCGACCCGCGCGACCTCAACGTGCCGGTCCTCAACGAGGATCCGGCCGCCGACACCAACACCGACCCCAGAAAGGATCCGCTGTTCCAGCCGGGCGCGAAGTTCGACCCGTGGACGGAACGCCAGAACTACACGCCCGACGGCCGCCGCCTCGTCGTCACCCGCTTCGAGGGCGAACCGGAGAGGCGCGTCGAGCGGATCTGGACCGTCGACGCCGACGGGAAGAACCCGCAGCCCATGAAGCTGGGCGGGCGCGAGTCCACCGACTGGGACACCGACCCGACGTTCTCCCCCGACGGCAAGTCCCTCGCCTTCACCCGCAGCCCGCGCGGCGGACAGCCCAGCCGCATCCTCATCGCCGACGTGGCGAGCGGGAACATCACCGGGGAGATCGAACCGCCCGAGGGCGAGCAGACCGGCCGCGACGCGCAGCCCACCTGGTCCTCCGACGGGAAGACCCTCGCGTTCACCCGCAGCGAGGTCATCGACGGCTTCGGCGGCAACAAGCACATCTGGACCGTGCCGGTGGACGAACTGTCCCGGCAGGAGGACCTGAGCCGCAAGGCATGCCCGGACCTCTGCCAAGTCATCGACGACAGCCCGGCGTTCTCGCCGGACGGGCTCAGCATCGTCTTCAACCGCAAGAACGGCGGCGGCGCCGTCGACGAGCGCAACGGCCTTGTCCTGACGTCCCCTTCGGGCACCGGGTGCCGGGTCCTGCTGCCCGCCGGCGCCCCGGGCTGCCGCTCCGACCTTCCGGACACCACCGTCACCGGCCCCCACCAGCCGCGCGACGTCGCCTGGACCGCCGACGGCAAGTCCCTCGTCTTCTCCTCCCGCGAGGCCGTCGCCCCCAACAGCCCCGAGAAACTCCGTACGCTGGACATCGCGACCGGTGAAGTCACCGACCTGACCGCCCAGTTGGACGGACGGCAGAAGGAACCCAGCGTCCAGCAGTCCGTCGACCTCGCGGTCAAGGCGCCCGATACCGTGCCGACCGTCACCGTCGGGACGTCCACGACCATCGGCGTCGAGCTCGTCAACAACGGGCCCGCGGCCTCGCCGGGGACGACGCTGACGATCACCCCGCCGACCGGGGTGCAGATCACCGGGCTGACCTTCCCGGGCGGGAGCTGCACCGCCGCCTCGCTCCAGTGCGATGTGGGGGTCGTGCCGCCCGGCGAGACCGTGCGGGTGACGGTCACCGTCACCGGGGTCACCGTCGGGGACGCGCCCATCGGCTGGTCGGTCATCGGGACCGTGCTCGATCCGCAGCCGACCGACAACACCGGGCGGACCGTCGTGCCGGTCGGCGAGGAGCCGGAGCCGACGCCGACCCCCACTCCGACCCCGACGCCCACGCCCACGCCCACGCCTCCCACCTCCCCGACGCCCCGGCCCACCCCGCCGCCCACGACGCCTCCGGCGCCCGCGCCCCAGGCCGGGCCCGGCCTGAGCCTCACCGCCCAGCCCAACCCCGGGTACGTCGGCGGGCGGGTCGTCGTCACCTACACCGTCCGCAACGGCCGGGGCGCCCTCGCGACCGGACTGCGGCTGAAGATTGGGCTCCCGGCGAACATCCCCAACAACGGGCCGCCCGCCGGATGCGACGCCAACTGGAGTTGCGCGCTGCCCGACTTGGCGCAGGGCGCCAGCACCGTCGTCCAGGTCGTGCTGAGTCCGAACAAGGCGGGCACCGCGCAGCTCACCGGGACGCTCACGACTACCGGGACCGACGCCGATCGCGGGGACAACACGGCTCGGCAGCGGCTGCGGATTCTTCAGCCCCGGATCGTCGCCGTGCCGGAGATCGGGAAGCCCGGGTTCGTGACCTCCGTGCGAGGCAGGGACTTTCCGCCCGGTGTGCCGGTGAAGTTCACCTGGAAGCCCGGCATCACGGCCGCCGCCGCGCCGACGATCCCGCTCGCCAACGGGACGTTCATCGGGCAGCTCCTGATTCTCGCCAAGGACCAGACCGGGCCTCGGATCATCACCGCGAGCGGGCCCGGGTTCTCGCCGGTGACCACCGACTTCCTGGTGGTCCTCGGGACCGTCCAGCCGCCGGACGAGGTGACCCGCCGGTGATCCACGAGGTCGACGAAGGGCTGCGGCGGCTGCTCGGGGAGTCCGGGCTCGAAGCGTCCGGGGTGGACGTGGTGTTCGACGCGCCCACCCGGGACTGGGCCGCCCGGCGCAGCGCGCTCACGGTGTGCGTCTTCCTGTACGACATCCGCGAGGACGCGACCCGGCGGGGGAGCGGGGCGGGGGAGGTGTACGACGACGAGGGGCATCTCGTCGCCCGGCGGTCGCCTCCCCGGTGGTTCGATCTCACGTACCTCGTGACCGCCTGGGCCAATCGGCCTCAGGACGAACACCGGTTGCTGTCACAGGTGTTGACGACGTTGGTCGCCAACGATGTGCTGCCCGCGCGGATGTTGAGCGGGTCGCTCGCCGAACTCGGGCTCACCGTCGCGCTGGACACGGCCGGGACCGGGCTCGACGGGCCCGCCGCGTCCGACGTGTGGTCGGCGCTCGGCGGCGAGCTGAAGGCGTCGCTGGGGCTGCGGGTCCGGGCTCCGCTGGCCGGGGCGACCCGGGCTTCCGCGCCGCCGGTCACCGAGGGGCTCGTGGTGCGGTCCGCCGCGTTGAGCGGGGACGGCGAGGCCCAGCCCGGACGCCGGTTGCGGTACCGGGAAGTCAGCGATCCGGGGGCCGACGGGTTCTCCGGGCCCAGGGAACGAGGGGCGGCGCCGGCGCGGCGCCGGCGGGGGGATCGGCAGCCTTGACGGACACGGAGTTGTGGGAGCGGCTGGGGCTGGTCGAGGAGCGGGTGCGGGGCGCTGTCGCGGCGCGGAAGGCGGGCGATCCCGATCCCGACGATCCGTACCGGGGGCAGTACCTCACGCCGGACGCCGTCGAGCGGATTCTGGCGGGGGTGGGAGGGCTCGACGTTCCGCCGTACGAGGCCTGGGAGCCGGAGCCCTCGTCCGTACTCGGGGTGCTGGCGCGGCGGTTCGGGTTGTCGCCGCTCGATCTGGACCTGTTGCTGGTGGCCGTCGCGCCTGATCTCGACGCTCGGTTCGAGCGGTTGTACGGGTACCTGAACGACGACCTCACTCGACGCCGGCCCACTGTCGGGCTGGCGTTGGAGCTGTGCGGGGTCGCCGGGGCGTCGGGCGTGCGGTTCCGGCTGGGGGCGGGGGCGCCGCTGGTCGAGGGCGGGTTGATCGAGGTCGGGGAGGGGGAACGGCCGCCGCTGTCGCGGGTGTTGGTGGTGCCGGATCGGGTGACCGGGTATCTGCTGGGGAGCGGTACTCCTGATGCGCGGCTTGGTGGGGTGGTGAGGGAGGGGCGTCCCGATCCGACTGCCGAGGGCGACGAAGTACGGGTGGCTGCCGCGGCTCTGGGGACGGGGTTCGTTCAACTGCGCAGCCGGGGCGGGGATGTCGAGGGGCTGGCCGGTGCCGCGTTGCGGGAGGCCGGGGTGGGGGCGCTGGTGGTGGACGCGGGGGTGTTCGGGCGGCGGGATGTCTCCGCGCTGGCCAAGGTCGTTGCCCGGGAAGCCCTGTTGAGTGGGGCCGGGGTGGTGTTCGGGCCGTTGGAGGCGTTGCCCGATGAGCCGGGTGAACGGGGGCGGGTGCTGCGGGAGTTGTGCGGGGCCCTGCGGGGGGTGCCGTTCTTCGTGCACGGGAAGGGGGCCTGGGATCCGGGGTGGGCGGATCGGACGCCGGTGGTGTTGACGGTGGGGGCGGTTTCGGTGGAGCGGCAGGTGGAGAGGTGGCGGGTCGCGTTGGAGGGGGCGGCGCGTGGGGTTCTCGGGGGCGGCGCGGGGGGTGAGGCCGACGGGGGCGATGTTGGTGCGGGTGCGGCGGGTGCGGCGGGTGCGGCGGGTGCGGCGGGTGCGGCGGGTGCGGCGGGTGCGGGGCGTGGGGGGCGTGCGAGCGGTGGGGCCGATGTGGGTGCGGGGCGTGCGGGCGGCGGGCTGGACCCGGCTTCGGACGCCGGTCGACCCGCCCCCTCCGCCCCCGACTTCGACGCCCTCGCCCGTGCCGTCGCCGCTCATCGGCTCGACTCCGGGCAGATGCGCCGGGCCGCCGATGTGGCTGTGCGGGTGGCGTCCCTCGCCGGGCGGCCCGTCGGGCCCGATGATCTCCGGGTCGCGGTGCGGGCCCAGAACGGGGCCGGGCTCGATCGGCTCGCGCGGCGGGTGGAGCCCGGGGTCGGGTGGGACGACCTCGTGCTGCCGCCGGGGACGTACCGCCGGCTGCACGAGCTGGCCGTACGGGCGCGGCACCGGGATCAGGTGCTCGGGCAGTGGGGGATGCGGCCCGGTGGGGGCCGGGGGCGGGGGGTGATCGCCCTGTTCGCCGGGGAGTCGGGGACGGGCAAGACCATGTCCGCCGAGGTCGTCGCCGCCGATCTCGGCATGGATCTGTACGTCGTCGACCTGTCCACCGTCGTCGACAAGTACATCGGCGAGACCGAGAAGAACCTGGAGCGCATCTTCACGGAGGCGTCCGCCGTCAACGCCGTGCTCCTCTTCGACGAGGCCGACGCGATCTTCGGCAAGCGGTCCGAGGTGAAGGACGCGCACGACCGGCACGCCAACATCGAGTCCGCGTACCTCCTCCAGCGGATGGAGTCGTTCGACGGCATCGCGATCCTGACGACCAACCTCCGCGCCAACCTGGACGAGGCGTTCACCCGCCGCCTGGACGTCGTCGCCGACTTCCCCGTCCCGGACGTGACACACCGCCTCGACCTCTGGGACCGCTGCCTCGGCAAACGCCTCCCGCGCGCCGACGACCTCGATCTCCCGTTCTGCGCCGACCGGTTCGAGCTGGCCGGGGGTTCCATCCGGGCCTGCGCGGTGACGGCGGCGTACCTCGCGGCGGAGTCCGAAGGGCCGCTCACCATGCGGCTGTTGGTGACGGCGATCGCCCAGGAGTACCGCAAGCTGGGCCGGTTGGTGCTGGAGAGCGAGTTCGGGCCGTATCTCGCGGAGGCGATCGGCGCGTAGCGCCTGGCGGCGGGCACCTGGGCGGGGAGGCGGCGCGGGCGTCAGCGGGGCGGCCGGCGGCGGGCCGGGAAGGCGGGGGCCGCGAGGGCACATCCGGCGTCCGGAAAGGCAGCCCGGCTGCCCCCGGGCATGGCCCCGTGTCCCTGCCGTACCACCCGCCCCACCAGCAGACTCGGCCTGGACACAGGTGCCCCGTCAGGACCGCGAAGGAGCCAGCATGCCGACGTACCTCACCCCGGGCGTGTACGTGGAGGAGGTGCAGTCCGGTGCTCGACCGATCGAGGGTGTCGGCACGGCCGTCGCCGCGTTCGTCGGATTCGCCGGGCAGGGGCCCTTCCACACACCGACGCTGGTGACCAGCTGGGACCAGTACACCCAGCTCTTCGGCGGGTTCGTCGAGGGGACGTATCTGTCCCTCGCCGTGTACGGGTACTTCTCCAACGGGGGCGGCGCCGCGTACATCGTGCGGATCGGCGGGGCCGCCGAGGGCAACGGCGCGGGCTCGACTCCCGCGCAGCCCAAGGCCGTTGAGCCGGTCGAGGTCGGCGGGTTCCTCGTCGCCGCGAAGCCCGGTGTGACCGGCGTGAGCGTCGAGGTCGCGGACGCGGACGGGGAGAACCCGCCCGAGGACCGCTTCAAGCTGCTCGTCCGCAGGGGCGGCGACGTCGCGGAGACGTACGAGGCGTCCTCGCGCAAGAACGTCAAGGGCTACCTCGTCACCCAGGCCCGCGCCTCCAAGCTGATCGACGTCACCGAGCAGCGCGGCGCCGCCCAGACCCGGCCCGCGAGCGGGACCCTCGCCGTACCGGACGCCCCGGCCGCGCCCGCCGCGTCCAACGGCGCCGTCGCGCGCATCGACCCCGCCGAGTACGTCGGTGACGCGGGCGCCCGTACCGGCTTCGGCGGCCTGGAGACCATCGACGAGATCACGATGGTCGCGGTGCCCGACCTGATGAGCGCCTACCAGCGCGGCGACATCGACGACGAGGGCGTACGGACCGTACAGCTCGCCGTCATCTCGCACTGCGAGCAGATGGGCGACCGGGTCGCCGTCCTCGACACCCCGCCCGGGCTGAACGCCCAGCAGGTGCGCAACTGGCGTAACGACGAAGCCGGTTACGACTCGCGGTACGCCACCCTGTACTACCCGTGGGTGCGGGTCTTCGACCCGGCCGTCGGGCGCAACACCACCGTCCCGCCGAGCGGTCACGTCGCCGGCGTGTGGGCGCGCAGCGACGCCGAGCGCGGCGTGCACAAGGCGCCCGCCAACGAGGTGATCCGCGGCGCCGTCGACCTCGAACTGCGGCTCAGCAAGGGCGAACAGGACCTCCTGAACCCGATCGGCGTCAACTGCGTCCGCGCCTTCCCCGGCCGCGGCATCCGGATCTGGGGTGCGCGCACCCTGTCGTCCGACCCGGCCTGGCGCTACCTGAACGTGCGCCGCCTCTTCAACTACCTCGAAGAGTCCATCCTGTTGGGCACCCAGTGGGTCGTCTTCGAGCCCAACGACGACCGCCTGTGGTCGTCGATCCGGCGCAACGTCACCGCGTTCCTCACCGAGGAGTGGCGCCGGGGCGCGCTGTTCGGCCGTACCGCCGAAGAGGCCTTCTACGTGAAGTGCGACCGCGACAACAACCCCCAGGAGTCCATCGACCAGGGGCGCGTCGTCTGCGAGATCGGCGTCTCGCCGGTCAAGCCCGCCGAGTTCGTGGTCTTCCGGCTGGCCCAGTTCTCCGACAGCACCAGCCTCATCGACGAGTAACTCGCGGGCTGAACAGGAAGGTTGACACACAGTCATGGCAACAGGTGACGCTCTTTCCACCCATGTCTTCGGCGTACAGCTCGGCGGCTACCTCGTGGAGTCCATCCAGGAGATCAGCGGGCTGACCGTCGAGGAAGAGGTCGTCGAGGTCCGCCAGGTCAGCGCCGAGGGCAAGCAGATCATCCGCAAGCAGCCGGGTGCCCGGCAGGCCGGCGAGATCACGATCACCCGAGGGCTCGACCAGAGCAGCGAGTTCACCGAGTGGATCAAGGAGACCCTCAACAACGGGGCCGTCAACTCCGCCCGGCAGAACCTGACGATCGAGATCAAGGACACCGAGGGCAACACGGTCCGCCGTATCCAGCTCATGCAGGGCTGGGCGTCCAAGTGGGAGGGTCCCTCCCTCAAGGCGGGCGAGTCGGCCGCGGCCACCGAGTCCGTGACGATCGTGTTCGAGGAGATCATCGTCGAATGAGGCGACGTACGGTCACGGCCGGGAACCTGGAGGAGATCCTCCAGGCGACCGCGCCCGCCGCGGCCCAGACGCAGCCGCCCTCGCCGGAGCAGGCCACCGCGCCCGCTCCGGCGCGGGCCGCCGCCCAAGACACTGGTCTGCGCACCGAGTTCGAGTTCGAGTTGCCCCGTGGGTACGTCGATGAGGCGGGCACCGTCCATCGGCACGGCGTGATGCGGCTCGCCACCGCCCGCGACGAGCTGCGTCCGCAGATCGATCTGCGGGTCAAGGAGAATCCCGCGTACCTCAGCGTCGTGCTGCTCAGCCAGGTCATCACCCGGCTGGGGACCATCAGCGACGTCCATGCCGGCGTCGTCGAGCGGATGTACGCCACCGACGTCGCCTTCCTCCAGGACTTCTACCGGCGCATCAACAGCGAGGGGCACACCCGCGCGGCCGTCACCTGTCCGCACTGCGAGGGCGGCTTCGAGGTCGACCTCTCGGGTGGGCGCCTGGGGGAATCGTGACGTACGCGCTTCCCCGGCTCCGGGAGGAGATCGCGTACGTCGCTTATCACTTCCACTGGCAGCGCGAGGAGATTCTCGATCTGACGCATGAGGAGCGGCGGCAGTGGGTTGCCGAGATCGCTCGGATCAACACGCGTGTGAATGAAGGCGGTTGAGTAGATGGGGTGGCGGAACTGGCTGGGGCGCCGGGCCGTTGCGCGGGGGTCTTCCGGCGCCGGGGGGTCTGAGGCGGGGGGCTCCGCCGGGGTTTCCGGGGTGGCCGCCGAGGTGGAGTCCGAGGTGGCGTCCGAGGGGGGTGGGTCTTCCCTGCCCGGTGACTGGGACGGGGGATGGCGGCGTACCTCTCCGCCCGCGCTCACTGTTTCTCGGGCGCCGCTCGGGGTCAGCGATGGGCTGACGTTCCGCTCCGGGCTGGCTTCTTGGCAGGATCCCTCGTTCGATTCCGGGCTGGGGCATGCTGTGTTGCCTTCTGCGCCGGGGGGGTTGGTGCAGGGGGTTGCGCGGGCGGCTGGGCCTCGGTCCGCGCCGGTTGAGGGTGGGCCGTTGTTGTTGCGGGCGGTGCGGAGGGGTGAGGACGGCGGGGTTGAGGATGGTGGGGTTGAGGGGGGTTCTGGTGTGGGGGCCTCTGGGGCTCCGGTTGTGCAGCGGGCTCAAGACAGTGTGCATTCCGGCCGGGCCGGGGCGGGGGCTGGGGCCGGTCGCGGGCAGGCGGGTGGGGTTTCGGTGCCGGTGGTTCGGCGGGTTGCTGTGGTGCCGGGTTCGGGTGGTTCCGGGGAGGGGGCTCGTGTTGTGGGGGCGGGGGGTGTGGGGCGGGCCGTTGGTGGGGCTCCTGTTCAAGTGCGGGCCGCTGGGCCCTCGTTGACTGTGGCTCGGCGGGCTGTCGGGCCTGTGCGGCGGGTGGCTGCTGTTGTGCGGGCGGGTGCGGGTGCGGGTGCGGGTGCGGGTTCGGGAGAGGGGTCGGGCTCGGGGGCGGGTTCTGTGGCGTCGGTGCCTTCCTCCGGGCGGTCTGTGCAGCGTGCTGCCTCGCGTGAACTGGGTTCGCTGGGGGCGCAGTTGGGGGCGCCGTTGGGGGAGTTGCCTGCCAGTGCCGTACCCCTGACGCCGGATGCGCCTTTGAGGGGCGGAGGGGTTGAGGGGGGGAGTGGTCCGGGGATGCCTGTTGTGCAGCGGCAGGTGGAGGGTGAGGGCTCCCGCGAGGGGGGTTCCGGTAACTCGTCTGTGGTGCGCGGGGATTCGGGGGTTCGGGCTCGGGGTGGGTTGGGGGCGCCTATGGCTTCGTTGCCTGCTAGTGCTGAGGTGCCGGGGAGGGGGGCTCGTTCGGGGGTGGGGGGTCAGCGGGCTTCGGGGGTGGGGTCGGCTTCGGGTTCGGGTTCGAGTCCGGCTTCGGGCTCGGCTGAGGGTTCGGCTTCGGGTTCGGGCTCGGCTTCGGGGAGTTCGGGGCGTGGGGGCGGTGTTGGTTCTGGTGATGCGCCGTTGCTCGGGGGTGCTGGGGTGCAGCGTCGTCTTGCGGGTGCTCCGGGTGAGGGGGCTGTGCCGGATGCGGCGCCGTTGGTCGTGCCGTTGCGGGGGGACGGTGGTGCGGGGGTGGAGTCCCGTGCTGCCGTGCCGGGTACGCCTGTTGTCGCTCGGGCGGTTGAGGGTTCGGGGGCGGGGGGTGGGCAGTCGGCTGGTGGTGGCCGGTCCGGTGGTCAACTTCCGCAAGGGGGAGGGGAGTCCGGGGGTGTTGTGACTCCGGCCGGGGCGGGGGCTGGTTCTGATGGAGGTCATGTGCCGGGTGGGTCCGGTGGGGTGGGGGCGGCCGGGCCGGTTGTCGCTGCTCGGTCTTTGGGCGAGGGGGACTCCGGTCGGGGGGTGCAGCGGGCGCATGGTTCGGCCGGTGCCGGGGGCGGGGGCGGTGTCGTTCAGCGGGCCGGGGCCTCGGCCGGGGCCGGGGAGGCCGGTGGTCGCGGTGCGGACTCCGGGGGGAAGGGGGAGCGTGGTTCGTCCGGTGCGGGCAGTGGCTCGGTGTCCGGGGGGACTCGCCCTCAAGGAGCGGTCGTTGTTCCGGCCGCGCCGGGAGATGCCGGGAGCGGTGGTCCGGGGCCGGTTGTTGCTCGGGCCCTGGCTGATGGTGGCGGGGCTCGGGCGTCGTCGGTGTCGGCCGGGGCTGCGGGTGAGAGGTCGGGTGGCGGGGGTGACTCGTCGGCCGGTGCCCGTGCCCGTGCCGGTGCCGGTGTCGGTGGTTCGGGGGCTCGGGGGCCCCTTGTCGTTCCGGCCGTGAGTTCTGCCGCGTCCGGTGAGGGCGGGAGTCCCGGTCCTGTGGTGGCTCGGGCGACGGCCGACGGTGCCGGGGCGGCGAGGGGTGGGTACGGGGGTGCCGGCGCCCGCAGTGTCTCCGTGCCCGGTGTCCGGCGTGCCCCGGTGCCGGGGGCGCCGGCTCCTGTCGTCGTCGCACGGTCCGTGGCCGACGACTCCGTCATCAAGGACGCCGGGCGTCGGCAATCCCGGGGTGCCGGTGGGGTGTTGGGCGGCGGTGCGTCCGCTGGTCCCACGTCCCGTGCTCTGCCCCTGCTGCCTTCCCGGCCGCTCACCCTCAACACCCGTACCGCGCACGGCATGGCGCCCTCCGCCGCTGCCGCTTCCAGCCGTCGGCCCGTTGTGGCCGCGCGTTGGGCCAACTCCACCGGTGCCTCGCAGGGCGAACCGGCGTCCGGGCAGCGGGGCCAGGGGGCGGCGGCGCCGGGTGCGTCGGCGGGGGTGGGGGGCTCGGCCTCGTACGTACAACGCGCCCCCGCCTCCACCTCGTATGTACAACACGCCCCCGCCTCCACCTCGTCCGGTCCGACTTCGCCTGCCGCCTCCTCGTCCGCGTCCGTGTCGCCTGCGGTCACCTCGTCCGCGTCCATGTCGACGGCGGTCACCTCGTCCGCTCTCGTATCGCCTGCGGTCACTTCGGCCGCGTCCGCGTTGCCCACCGCCACCTCGTCCGGCGCGGCCTCGCCCGCCTTCACTTCGTCCGTGTCAACTCCCGGTGTTTCGGCCCCGGTTCAGCGCGTTCCCGTTGTCCGGCCCGCTCCTCCTCGGCAGGAGGCGGCTCCCCGGATCGTGCCGGCGCGGCCCCTTCCCGCTGTCGCGCCGCAGGTGGAGGCGGCGCCCGCGTCAGTGCCGCCGCCCGTTCCTGTCGTCGCGCGGACCGTGGAGGCGAAGGCGCCGGCCGTGCAGCGGGACGCGGGTGCGGCGAAGGCTCCCGCGCCCCGGGCCGACGTACAGCGGAACCCGGCGAAGGGGGCGGGCGGTTCCGATGCCGCCGCTGGTGCCGCGCGCGGCAAGGACGGGCCGGGCGATCCCGACCTCGACGAGCTCGCCCGGCGGCTTCTCGATCCCGTGTCCCGGCTGCTGCGTACCGAGTTGCGGCGCGGGCGGGACCGTACGGGGCGCCCTTATGACGGTCGCCGCTGAGGCATGGAACGGATGACGGACGGATGACGGACAGCATTTTCGCGACGAGTGTGTACTTCCGGCTCGCGATCGGCGGCAATGATCTGGGCGCGTTCCACACGTGTTCGGGGATGGGCGCCGAGGTCGAGATGGAGACGTACGCCGAGGGCGGGAACAACGACTTCACCTGGCAGCTCCCGGGCCGGGTCACCTGGACGAACATCACCCTGACCCGGCCGGTGACCGCCGACACCGCGAAGATCGCGCGGTGGCTGGACGAGACGCTGCGGCGGGTCGAGCCGAAGGACGGCGAAATCGTCGCGCTGCGGCCCGACTTGAGCAAGATCATCAGCTGGCAGGTGTTCGGGATCGTGCCCGTGCGCTGGCAGGGGCCGTCCTTCGACCCGGCTGATTCGTCGGCGGCCGTCGAGACGCTGGAGATCGCCCACCAAGGGCTCCGGCCCTCCTGAACCGCCCCGTCCGCCCTCGAAACGCCCTAGAAAGAAAGGAGGTTCGGTATGGCGTCCGCCCGATCCAGCCGCGTCAGAGCCCAGTTGACGCTGAAGGAACCCCCGCCGTCCGTCGGTGCCAAGCCCGGCGGGACCATCGCGCGCCTGGACCTCCAGTTCAACCCCTCGACGCTGCAACTGAGCAAGTCCACCGAGTGGCGCCGTACGCCGTCCCGGATGGCGGGGCAGTCCGCGCTGCCGGAGTTCGTCGGAAGTGGCCCGCGCACGTTGAGCCTTGAGGTGTTCCTCGACGCGACCGCCACGCACGACAAGTCGGTCGAGCAGGCCGTCGAGAAGCTGATGAAGGCGTGCGTGCCGACGCCGACGAGCCTCGGGCGCAAGAAGCCCGCGAGCCCCTGGGTGCGGTTCGAGTGGGGGTCGGCGCGCACGACGTCGTTCGACGGGGTGCTGTCGAGCCTCTCCGTCTCGTACACCCTCTTCGACGTGGACGGCACGCCCCTGCGGGCGACCTGTTCGCTCACGATCGAGGAGGCGACCGTCGACCCGGCGGGCCAGAACCCGACGTCCGGCGCCCGAACTGCCCGCTCCACGCACACAGTTGTGGCCGGGGACAGCCTCGCCATGCTGGCCTGGCGGGAGTACGGCGACGCGACGGCCTGGCGGGTCATCGCCGAGGCGAACGGGATCGACGACCCGATGTCCCTCGTACCCGGCACCGAACTCGTGGTGCCCGGACTGCGGGACGCGGAGGAGGAACAGTGAGCGGGCCAGGATCGGGCGAGCGGGGCGGGCGGGCCTTCGCGGCCGACCCCGTCATCGAGACCCCCGGCGAGCTGCCGCCCATCTGGGCCGCACAGGTGGTGAGTTGTGTCGTCGACGAGAACGTCGGCCTGCCCGACGCCGCCGTCATCACCTTCCGCGACCCCGACCACGAGTTCCTCGCCGCGACCGGCATCACCATCGGTACGCCGCTGAAGGTGTCCGTCGTCACCGTCTCCGGGCAGTCCCGTGAGCAGCTCTTCAACGGCGAGGTGACCGCGCTGGAGATCGACCGGGACCGCACCGGGTCGTTCACCGTCGTGCGCGCCTACTCCAAGGAGCACCGGCTCCAACGCGGCCGCAAAGTCGTCGCGTTCAGGAACATGACCGCCTCCGCGATCGTCCGGAAGGTCGCCGCGAGCGCCGGGCTCGCCGTCGGTACGGTCGAGGCCGCGCCGATCACCTACAAGCAGCTCTCCCAGGCGAACGTCTCCGACTGGGACTTCCTCCAGTTCCTCGCGGCCGAGAGCGGCGCTCAAGTCCGCGTGGACGACAAGGGGTTGCTCCAGTTCACCAAGCCGAAGAAGGCGTCCGGCGCGCCCGCGCCGTCCACCTCGGCCGCCACCAACCCGCTGGTCCTGGAGTACCCCCGCAACCTGTTCACGCTGCGCGTCGCCCTCTCGGCGGCCGACGGCGCCTCCCAGGTGGAGGTGCGGGGGTGGGACGTCACCAACAAGAAACCTCTGGTGTCCCCGAAGGCGTCGGTGGTCAGCGACACCGTGCTTCCGGGGCTGGCACCGTCCGCCGCCGCGAAGTTCGGCAAGTCGAAGGTGACGGTCACCGACACCCCGTACCGGACCCTCGCCGAGACCAAGGCCGTCGCCGACTCCGTCGCCGACCATGTCAGCGCCGGTTTCGCGGAGTTGGAGGTGGTCGCCGAGGGCAATCCGCTGCTGCGGGTCGGCAAGCCGGTCGCGCTCGGCAACGTCGGCAAGGCGTTCTCCGGCAAGTACACGCCGTCGGCGGTCCAGCACGTCATCGAACCGCACGGCGGCTACCGGACGACGGTCTGGGTCAGCACCAGCCCCGACCGCTCCCTCACCGGCCTCGTCACCGGCGCCAACGCGCCCTCGCGGGGGCCGCGTATGCCGGGGCTCGCGATCGGCGTCGTCACCGACGTCCGTGACACCGCCGGCGGCCAGCGGGGCGCCGTACGGCTCAAGTTCCCCTGGCTGGACGACACGTACGTCACCGACTGGGTGCGCACCGTGCAGTGGGGCGGCAAGGGCGGGGGCGGCGTCGTGAGTCCCGAGGTCAACGACGAGGTGCTCGTCGGGTTCGAGCAGGGTCTGCTCGACAGCCCTTATGTCATCGGGGGGTTGTACAACGGCGTCGACCAACCCTCCCCGCACGACGTCCCGTTGATCGACGGGACGACCGGGAAGGTCAACCGGCGTTCCATCGTGTCCCGTTCGGGGCACCGGGTCGAACTCCTCGACGCCCGCGCGCCCGGCCCCTCGGGGCTGCGGCTGCGGACCGCCGACGAGCGGCTCGAAGTCTTCCTCGACGACCGGCGCGACCGGATCGAGCTGACCGTGTTCGCGCGCGGCAGACGGCAGTTGACGTCCGTCGTGCTCGACACGAAGGGCATCACCCTGGACGCCGGGCGCGGGGACGTGAGCGTGGCCGGGCGCAACATCGACATCCAGGGGCAAGTGGGCGTGAGCATCGGCGGGCGGAACGTCACGGTCGACGGCACGAACGTCAACGTCAAGGGCAAGACCGGCGTCACCATCGACGGCGGGCTGCTCGGCGTCCTCAAGGCGAAGCTGATCCGGATCAACTGACGTTCGTTTAAGGAGAGTTCCATGCCGGCCGCAGCCCGTACCGGTGACCCCACCGACCACGGCGGGGTGATCGCCACGCCGCCGCCCGCCGCCGCGACGAAGGTCGCGACCGTCTTCATCGGCGGCCGTCCGGCCGCTGTCGTCGGCAGCGTGCACACCTGCGCGATGCCGCCGCACCTGGCGCTCGGACCGGGGAACGTGATCATCCCCAACCCGGCCGGAGTCACGTCCGGGGTCGTCCTCATCGGAGGGCTGCCCGCCGCGAAGGCGCGGGACAAGACCACGTGCGGGGCGACGATCCTGACGGGTGCGATGAACGTGCTGATCGGGGGCGTGTGATGAACACACGCTGGAACAGGGGAAGTCGATGAACGAGCGCTTCATAGGCCGGGGTTGGGCCTTCCCCCTCCGCACCGGCCCCACCGGCGGCATCGCCCTGGTCGAGAAGGAGCAGGAGATCGAGGAGGCGATCCGCCTCGTCCTCGGCACCGCCCCCGGCGAACGCCCCATGCGTCCCGAATTCGGCTGCGGCGTCCACGAGTACGTCTTCGCCCCCAACGACGGTGCCACCGCGGGCCGCGTCGCCCAGCAGGTCCGCGAGGCCCTCGAACGCTGGGAGCCGCGCATCGCCGTCGACGAGGTCGTCGTCGCCTACGACGCCGTCGAGGCCGGCACCCTCTACATCGACGTGCACTACACCGTCCGCTCCACCAACGACCGGCGCAACCTGGTCTTCCCCTTCTACACGATCCCCTCCGAGGAGGGGGCCGAGGAAATGGTCGCCGACTGATGGCCCTCCCCTCCCCGAACCTGGACGACCGGCGTTTCCAGCAACTCGTCGACGAGGCGAAGCGGTACGTCCAGCAGCGCGCGCCCGAGTGGACCGACCACAACGTCTCCGACCCGGGCGTCACGCTCATCGAGACGTTCGCCTACCTGGTCGACCAGCTCCTGTACCGCCTGAACCGGGTCCCGGACAAGAACTACACGGCGTTCCTGGACCTGTTGGACATCCGCCTCTTCCCGCCGACGGCCGCTTCCGCCGACGTCGACTTCTGGCTCTCCGCCCCCCAGCCCGAGACGGTCACCCTCCCCGCCGGCACCGAGGTCACCACCGCGCTCGGCGAGACCTCCACCAGTGACGACGCCGTCGTCTTCACGACCGTCGACGAACTCCGCATCCTGCCCAGCGAGTTGATCCGGCTCGTCACCGCGCCGCGTACCGGCGAGCAGACCGACCGGACCCGGACCCTCGCCGAGGGCGGCGACGTACCCGCCTTCCAGGCCGCGCCCGAACCCGGTGACGCGCTGCTCTTCGGGCTGCCGACCGCCGTTCCCCGCTGCATCGTCGCCGTCAATCTCGACAGCCGCGTCGAGGGCATCGGCGTCGACCCGCGCCAGCCCCCGCTCGTCTGGGAGGCCTGGGACGGGGCGCGTTGGCAGGAGTGCGAGACCGGGTCCGACACGACCGGCGGTCTCAACCGGCCCGGCGAGGTCGTCGTCCATGTGCCCGCCGGGCACACCGCCTCCGTCATCGGGGGGACCCGGGCGGGGTGGCTGCGGTGCCGGGTCACCGAGGCCGAGCCCGGGCAGCCCTTCTACTCCGAGTCGCCAACTGTCCGTGAGGCGACCGTCTTTACCGTCGGCGGCACCATGGCCGTGGAACACGCGGAGACCGTTCTCGACGTGCCCCTCGGCACGTCCGAGGGCGTCGCCGGGCAGTCCTTCCGGCTGGACCGGCCGCCCGTCCTCCTCGACCGGTCCTTGCCCGAGGTCGAGGTCTCGTCCGCCGAAGGGTGGCAACGCTGGGACGTCGTCGAGCACTTCGGGCGGTCCGGGCCCGATGACCGGCATGTCCGGGTCGACGCCACCACCGGGGAGTTCACCTTTCCGCCGGTCCTCCGGGAAGCGGACGGGACGCTTCGGCAGTGCGGCGCGGTGCCGTCAAAGGGCGCTCAGATCAGGGTGGTTCGCTATCGGACGGGCGGGGGGCCCGCCGGGAACGTCGCCCGGGGTGCCATCTCTGTCCTGCGCAGCTCCGTTCCGTACGTCGCCCGGGTCATCAACCGGGAGGCCGCGCTCGGAGGGGTCGCGGGGGAGACGCTCGACAACGCCAAACTCCGTGCGCCGCAAGCCCTGCGTATGCAGGAGCGGGCCGTGACCGCCGAGGACTACGAGATCCTGGCCCGGCAGGCCGCCCCCTCCGTACGCCGGGTCCGGTGCCTCCCCGTCGGCGGAGAGGCGGGCGCCGTACGGGTGCTGGTCGTTCCCGACGCCGTCGCCGACGAGGGCGACGACCGGCTCCGCTTCGAGCAACTCATCCCGTCCGAGCAGGTGTTGACGTCCATCACGCGCACACTGGACGAACGCCGGCTCATCGGTACGCGGTTGGTGGTCGAGCCGCCGGTCTACCAGGGCGTGACGGTCGTTGCCCGGTTCGCTGCGCCCGCGTCGGAGATGGACCGGGTTCGCGAGGCCGCGCTGGACGCCCTGTTCCGCTACCTCAACCCCCTCAACGGCGGCCCCGACGGCACGGGTTGGCCTTTCGGCCGTCCTGTCCAGTACGGCGAGATCTTCGGAGTTCTTCAGCAGGCCACGGGCAACGTCCTTGTGGAGGACGTGCGGTTGTTCGCGGCGGACCCGATCAGCGGGCGGCGGGGGACACCGACGGACCGGATCGACGTGGGGCCGGGGGCGTTGGTGTTCTCGTATCAACACCAGGTGGTTGTCACGGAGTTGGAGGTAGGAGGGTGAGCCGTACACCCCTGCTTGAGGTCTCGCCATGAGCAATCGTGCCGCCGTACCCGAACTCCCCAGCCGGTACCCCATCGGTGAGCAACTCCCCGCCCTCTACGCCGACGACGACTTCGCGCAGCGCTTCACCGCCGGGCTCGACACCGTCCTCGCGCCCGTCTTCGCGACCCTCGACAACCTCCCCTCCTACCTCGACCCCCGCGTGGCCCCCGCCGACTTCGTCGCCTGGCTCTCCGCCTGGGTCGGCGCCGAGGACGACCCCCGGTGGCCGGTCGACCTCCGCCGCGAGGCGGTCGCCCGCGCCGTCGAACTCCACCGCTGGCGGGGCACGGCACGAGGCCTGACCTCGGCGTTGCGGCTCGCCCTCGGCGTACACGCGTCGGTGAGCGAGGCGGGGGGCGCGGCCTGGTCGTCGACGCCCGGCGCCGACCTCCCGCCTCCCGCCGGCTCCCCCCTCATCCGCGTCTGGCCCGACCGGACCCCGTCCGTCGACGCCGCCCGCGTCCACGCGATCGTCCGGGCCATGTGCCCGGTCCACATCCACTGCCGGGTCGAGATCCTCCCCGGCCCCCCCACCGACGAAGGAAGGTGACGCCGTGCGTGCGTGTCCCGCGTGCGGGGCGTCCAACGGGCCGACAGACGACTTCTGCGGCAACTGTGGGACGTACTTGGGCTGGTCGGAAAGTGCGCCGGGGGCGGGGAGGCGGGGGGCGCCGGAACCTGTGCCGGAGGAGGTTGAGGGGGGTGCGGCCACGCCGGGGGCGGCTGGGGATGCGTCCGGGGTGAGCGGGGCCGGTTCGGGGCGGTCGGACGGGGGCGGGGACGGGTCGGCTGGTTCGGTTGGAGGCGGAGCTGGTCCGAACGCGTCCGAGTCGGCCGGGACGTCCGGCGGCGCCGCTGGTTCGGCGGCCGATTCGTCCAGGTCCGCTGCAAGCGGCGCTGGTTCGGGCGCGTCCCGTTCAGACGGGGCGGCTGCGGCCATCTCCGGTTCGGGCAGCCCCGGTTCAGACGCGTCGGCTGAGGACACGTCCGGCTCGCGTGGGTCCAGCGTGGGCGTGTCAGCCGCGTCCGGTTTGGGTACGGCGGCTGCGGGCGCGCCGGGTTCGGATACGCCGGTTTCGAGCCCGGCGTCCCCAGACGCACCGGCGTCCTCGGGCACGTCCCCTTCCCGCGCGGCGACTTCAAGGACCTCGGCATCGGGTACGCCCGCTCCGGGCGCCCCGCCCTCGGACGGCTCCGTTTCGAGCACCCCCGCCCCGAGTACGGCGGCACCTGGCGCGCCGGACCCGGCCGTACCGTCGTCGGACACCGCACCCACTCCACCACCGCCGCCCACCGAACCCCCTACCCCACCCCGCACCTCATCACTGCGCTCCCGCCTGACCTCCCGCACCCGCACGGGCGCAACGGGTCGGACGACACCCCCGCCCCCCACCGAGGTCCCCGTACCTCCGGCAGCCGCTTCCTCCGGGGCCTCGACACCTCCCGCGTCCGGCCCCACCGGGGACCGCACGGCACCGGCGTCCGCCTCTGCCGAAGCCCTCACCCCTCCGGTGTCCACCCCCGCCGAACCCCCCACCGCTCGCCCCCCGCAGTCTCCACCACCCCAGCGCCCCACCGCCACACCCCCCAACCCGGTGGGCCCCCGACCCCCCACCACCCCCGAGCCCGAACCCCCCGCCCCCATCCAACCCGTCCTCCCCGCGAAAGCCGCAGCCCCCCGCCCGACCGTCCGCCCCGTCCCCGCCGAGGACGAAGTAACCGGCCCCCCGTGCCCCGCCTGTGGCACCCCCAACCCCCCGGGCCGCCGCTTCTGCCGTCGCTGTGCCGCCGAACTGGTCGTCACCGAGCGCCCGGCGCCGCTGCCTTGGTGGCGCACGGTGTGGCCGTTCAACCGGAGGGTCCGCGCAAGCTCGGGCCGGCTGACCCGCTTCCTCGTGATCCTCGGCGTCATCCTCGCGCTCTGCGCCGCCGGCTTCTTCCTCCTCCCGGCCGGCCGGGCCCTCTTCGAGGACACCAGGGACAAGCTCAGCAAGCCGGAAGCGATCACCCCGGTGGACATCAAGGCGTCCACCCAAACCCCCGACCACCCCCCGACGAACACCTCGGACGGCATCCGCAACAACTTCTGGGGCGCCGCCCCCGGCGCCACGATCACCTACACCTTCCGCGCCCCCTTCCGCCTGGTGAACACGGTCATCACCAACGGCGCGGGCTTCGCCCCCAAGGACTACGCCACCCAGGCCCGAGCCCTGGAAATCACCCTGGAAATAACAACCTCCTCGGGCGAGAAACACACCAAGAAACTCACCCTCAACGACAAAGCGGGCGACCAGCACTTCGTCACCCCCTTCAGCGACGTAAAAACCATCACCCTCACGCTGAACTCCCCAGCAGGCCTCACCCGGGGCCGCCAACTGGCAGTAGCGGAGGTGGAGTTCTTCAAACGCTCCTGAGACGAAGACAGTTCAGAACGCGAGCGCGGCGAGGTCGATGTCCAGGGGGAAGGGGACGGAGACCTTCAGCCGCTCGCGGTAGATATCACCCCGCGGTGGTGATGAGCTCGTTGAGCAGCTGCTCCAACAGGCTGTTGTCGCCGAGGAAACTCTTCACCGATGCGTCCTCGTTGCGCTGGGGGTCTGTGCCCGACCAGTTCAAGTCGTATCCCGCGTCCGCGCTGAGCTGGGTCAGGAATGCCCGCTGGGCGCGGCCGTTGCCCTCGCGGAACGGATGAAGGACGTTCATGTCGCCGTACAACGCGGCGAGTTGAATGACGAACTCCTGCCGGGGGAGCCCCCGCAGACGGCCGGAAGAGGCGAGCTGGCCGAAGACCTCTCCGGCGTAGGGCACCAGGTTTTTCGCCGGGCAGAACGGTGTGCGCTTGGCGATGTTCACGGTGCGTAACTCGCCTGCCCACGGATAGATGTCGCCGAAAATCGTGGCGTGGAACGCCTGGAGGTGGCTGAGGTCGTACGCGCCGGGCAGGGGGCGTTCGGCAAGCATGACGAGGCGCGCCCGGGTGATGTCCGCCTCCGCTGCCGCGAGCAACTGATGGTCGGTGATGCCGAGCTTGTTGCGCAGCACCCCGTTGGGCAGGGCGTATGGATCGTTCATCCTGCCCGCCGCTCCGAGGTCTGTCGGTGGCGGGCGATCGCGCGGGAGACAAGGGTGTCCGCGTCGAGGTCGCCCTTCACGTACGCCTCGGCGTCGCGGTCGGATACCTCGGAGGCGTGGAGCCCCTCGGCCTCGATGGAGCCGGTGGCCGAGGCGACGGCCGCGCGTCGAGCTGCCCGGCCGCTCAGCGCCTCGAATGCCTCGACGGACAGGAGGACGCCCTGGGGCTTGCGGTGGGCACCGATCAGAACGGGGTCGGCGTTCGCGCCGGACTCCGACAGGTCGGTCAGGATCCGCGACAGCCTTGCGCGCGCGTCGCTGACGGTCACGACCTCGGGGATCTCCATGCTGTCACCGTACTCATATAGAGGCTTGATTCTGTACAGATTCTAGTACGGATTCGGGCGGGTGTCCTGCCTCGGGCAGCCCACGAAGTACGCCCCCCTCGTCCGCCTCGGTGGCCACCAGGGCCGGGCTTTGCGAGAACGACGAAGCGGGGCGTGTAAGCAGATGCCGGGGCCTTTCGAGGCGGAGGCGGTGATCGCGACGGCACCGCCTCCGTTGGCCTCGGCGGTCAGACGCTGCGGAGGAAGGCGGTCCAGGATGGGCGGGGGAACGTCAGGACCGGGCCGGTGGGGAGTTTGCTGTCGCGCAGCGCCCGGTTGCCGTCGGGCAGGGTGGCTATCTCCACGCAGTTGCCGTTGTGGCCGGAGTACGAGGACTTCACCCACGTCAGGGGGATGGCCGTGGGCTGGGCTTGTGGGTTCATCGGTTCGGTTCCAATTGACGTAGGGCGTCCTGGATGAGCGCCCGGGACTTGCTGACGTTCGCGGCGGCCACGTTCAGACGTCGGAAGAGGGTGGTGTACGTCTCCACATCCTCCGCCTCCTCGAAGAAGAGGGTGCTCGTGGGGGATTCGGAGTAGACGACATCCGTCTCCGCCGAGGTGGGGAAGCTCATGATGACGAACGGCCCGAACAGGCAGGCGTTCATGGGGTCTTCGCGCGGCAGGATCTGAAGCTCGATGTTCTGCTTACGGCTGCTCTCGACCAGGGATTCGAGCTGCACCCTCATGACGTCGGGGTCGCCGACCGGATGGTAGAGGGCGTTCTCGGCAATGATGACCCAGAGCTGGAGGGGGTTGTCCCGAGTCAGGATGCTCTTGCGTTCGCGCCGGACCTCGACTCCCGCCTTGATCTCCTCCTCGGTGGCCTCCGGGGCCTGGAGCTTGATGAGGGCTTCGGTGTAGTCCGGGGTTTGCAGGAGGCCGGGGACCAGGTTGGTCTCTACGTTGTACAGGCCCGACGCGTCCCACTCGACTGCCGCGTACGAGGCGTACGCCGGGTCGACCACGTTCGCGTACCGGCTCCACCAGCCCTTCTGCTTGGCCTCGCGTGACAGCTTCTCGATGGCGGCACGCTCGGTCGGGTCGGTGACGTTGTAGGCGTCCAACAGGGCGCGCAGGTCGGGGAGTCGGATACCGGACTGCGCGTTCTCGATGCGTCCCACCTTGGACTCCGCCGACCCGAGCACCTTCGCGGCGTCCGAGTGCGTCAACTGGGCGGCGCTTCGCAACTCTCGGAGCGTACGTGCGAGTCGCCGCTGACGGAGCGTCGGGTTGGTGTTGATGGGCACGGGTGGCCGCCTTCCTGGCTCTTCTCGCAGGTCAAGTGTGCCGCGCCCCCCATGGTGGGAGCAACCGGCTTTCGACTTCACCTAAGTGGGTACTTGACACTTTGGGTGTAGCACGGTGCGCAGTATCTACTGTGGATGACCAGCATCCGCCTGTGCGTTAGGGGCAAGTGTGGCTGAACCCAAGGCATTACAGGTCTGGTACCGGAGGTTTCGCCCGTCCGTGTCAAGAGCCCGCGCCGAGGCCCGCGACCTCGCTAAGCTGTGGGGCTTTCCGCAAGCCACCGATCAGCTTGAGTGGGTAGTCACCGAACTGGTGACCAACGCCATCATTCACGGCCAAGCCATGCGCGGCAGCCACGTCGCGGTGACCTACCACCTCGACGGCACCCGCCTCCGCATCGAGGTCCGCGACGCCGCCACCGGCACCCCGGCCCTCACCCCGCCCCTCCTCGGTGACGAGGACGCCGGCCGGGGACTCCACCTCGTCGCCGCCCTCTCGGACGCCTGGGGCGTCAAGCGCAACGTCATCGGCAAGACCGTCTGGGCCCACCTCGCCGTCACCCCCGGGGAGCCGCCTGATGGACGGTGACGTGATCGTCGGATACCTGCGCCGGCTCGACGGCCTCGACGACGACGCCGTACGCCAACTCGTCCGCACGATGCGGAACTTCGCCGACGGCAAGGGCCTCGCCCTGACGATGGTGTTCGTCGAGAGGGAACCCGGCCGCACCTCCACCCTGGGCACGATGTCCCGGTACTGCCTCCGCCACGGCATCCGCCAGATCGTCGTACCGAGCGAACCGCACCTCAACCGCCTCCCCGGACTCGCCGCCCTCTCCCGGGAGTTGCTCGCACAGAGCATCGGCGGACAGGTCTGGATCGCCGCGGAAGGCGAGGACACGTGACCGCCCCTCTCCTCGTCACCTCGGCCCGCCTCGTCGCCTCCCCCCTCGCCGTCGCCGTCTCCCGCCTCGTCGTCCGGCACACGCTGAAGGTCTGGGATCTGGACGACCACACGGACACGGCGGGCCTCGCGATGAGCGAACTCGTCACCAACGCCGTCAAGGCGACGAACGACCCCCACGGAGTGATCGGCGTCCAACTCTGCGCCGTGGCAAGCAGCTTGTACGTGGAGGTCTGGGACGACCGGGCGGACGCGCTCCCCGTACGCAAGCGCCCCGAGAGCGACGCGGAAGGCGGACGCGGCCTCCTCCTGGTCGACGCCGTCGCCGAGACGTGGGGCGTCGAACGCCCGCCCGCCGGCGGCAAGGTCGTCTGGGCCGAACTGGCACTCGGCTGGCCCCTCACCCCGCCTCCTCCCGGCACACTCCACCCCCCGCTCCAACTCCCGCCCGGCAGCAGGGCGTTGCGGAGCCGGACGGAGGAGCGCGCGAAACGTGCGCTGTACGAACGGGTGTTGACGACCGTCGGGAACGCCGTCAGCCCTTGAGGGCCAGCGGCAGGAACACCTCGTCCACGATCGACACCAGGTCCCCCTCCGTCACCCCCTCCAAGCTCACCAGCATCTCGTACCGCAACAGATCCACCGGCAGGCTGATCACCCGCTGAGGCAGATCGGCCGTGGGGATCTCCCCCCGTTCGGCAGCCCGGCCCAGCAGCGTCGCCAGTACCGTCCGCATCGTCTCCGAGAAGTGCGGGTCCATGTCCGCGACCTCGGCGAGCAGGCCCCGGAACACGTCCTGCCCGATCTCCCGCTGGCGCTGAAGCGTGACGCGCAGGAGGGACAGCACGTCCTCGCGGAGCGACCCCGTGTCGGGGACGTGGTCGACGATCGAGCCCCGGCGATGGCGGAGGGCGGCGACGATCAGTTCCGCGCGGTTGCTCCAGCGGCGGTAGAGGACCTGTTTGCCGGTGCGGGCGCGCAGGGCGACGCCCTCCATCGTGAGGTGGGTGTAGCCGACGGCCTGGAGTTCGGCCCAGGCCGCGTCGAGGAGGTCGGCCTCCAGGGCGGCGCCTCGGCGGCGGGTGGGTTCCATGCGGGCTCCTCAGGAGACCTTGCGTCTCTTAACGGGGTGAGCCTATCGTCGCAACAAGAGACGGTGCGTCTCTAAAAATGCCCAGCAGGGGGAGCCGTATGCCCGAGGCCGCCACCGAGCCCCGTACGCAAGACCGCCTCGACCCGGC
Organism: Streptomyces niveiscabiei; assembly: GCF_033794345.1. Classification (NCBI taxonomy): domain Bacteria; kingdom Bacillati; phylum Actinomycetota; class Actinomycetes; order Kitasatosporales; family Streptomycetaceae; genus Streptomyces; species Streptomyces niveiscabiei. The sequence goes on along the minus strand of NZ_JARAYJ010000038.1, from coordinate 60,516 downwards.
GCTGCTCAAGCTCGCCGCCGTCCTCGTCCTCGGCGCCCTCGCCCCCCTCCTCGACAGCACGATCGTCGCAGTGGCCGTCCACACCCTCGGCCGCGACCTCGGCGTATCCACCTCCACCGTCCAGTGGATCAGCACCGCCTACCTCCTCGCGCTCGCCGTCGTCGTCCCCGTGAGCGGCTGGGCCGTCGAGCGGATCGGCGCGCGCAAGGTCTGGCTCGGCGCGCTCGTGCTGTTCCTCGCCGGGTCCATGCTGTGCGGACTCGCCTGGGACATCGCCTCGTTGGTGGCGTTCAGGGTCGTCCAGGGCGTCGGCGGCGGGCTGTTGATGCCGGTGTTGCAGACCGTGATCCTCCGGGCGTCCCAAGGCAGGAACGTGGGGCGCCTGATGGCCGTCGTCAGTCTCCCGGCGCTGATCGGGCCGATTCTGGGGCCCGTCGTGGGCGCGGTCATCGTCGACCACTTCAGCTGGCGGTGGATCTTCTACGTCAATCTGCCCGTCTGCGTGCTCGCGCTGGCCCTCGCCTGGCGTACGGTGCCTCGTCAAGACGCGTCGCCCGCGCACCCGTTGGACGTCACCGGCCTGCTGCTGATCTCGCCCGCGCTGGCCGCGCTGGTCTACGGCTTCGCGCAGCAGAGGGCCGCCCTCCCCGTCGGCGTCGTCCTCCTCGGCGCCTTCACCCTGTACGCCCTGCGCCGCAGCCAACCCCTCGTGGATCTCCGGCTGTTGCGCAACCGCTCGCTCGCGGTGTCGGCGGCGCTGATGTTCCTGAACGGGCTGACCCTGTACGGCGGGATGTTCCTGCTGCCGCTGTACTACCAGCAGCAGCGCGGCGCGGGCGTGCTGGCGGCGGGGCTGCTGCTGGCGCCGCAGGGCGTCGGGAGCCTCCTCGCCCGGGTCGCCGGCCCGCTCGCGGACCGCGTGGGACCCCGGCCGGTGATGTTCGCGGGGCTCCTGCTGACCGCCGTGACGACGGTCCCGTTCACCTTCGACGACCCCCCGACCACCCTCCTGGCGGCGGCCCTCGTCCTGCGCGGACTCGGCATGAGCGCCGTGAACATCGCGATCATGGTGGGCGCCTACGCGGACGTACCCGGCGAGCGGGTCCCGCACGCCAGCACGATCGTCCGCATAGTCCAGCAACTCGGCGGCTCATTCGGCACGGCGGTGCTGGCGGGCCTTCTCACCCACGGTTTTCCGTACGCGTTCGCGTGGGCGACGGGATTCACGGTGTTCGCGTGCCTGGTGAGTCTGCTGTATCCGCGAGTAAAGAAAAACATTTAAAAGAAATGCCAAAGGGGCGGCAGGACCACGAGTCCCACCGCCCCTCAGCACACACCCAACGAACTACCGGGACTGCTGAGCCGGCACCCCACGGGAGATCGGCTCGTCGTCCGTCACCGGAGCGCTCGCCGCCGCGACAGCCGCGCCCGTCAGCGTCGCCAGCATCTCGCGGACGTTCGTCAGCTGGGCGTTGATCGAGTCGCGGCGGTTGGTGAGCGCCGCCAGCTCGCGCTCGGACTCCGAACGGATGCGGTCCGCCTTGGCGTTCGCGTCCGCGACGATGTCCTCGGACTGCCGCTGGGCCGTCTCGACGGTCTGCCGGGCCCGGCGCTCCGCGTCGGTGCGCAGCTTCTCGGCCTCCAGGCGCAGCTGCTCGGCGCGGTGCTCGATCTCGGCGAGGCGCTTCTCGGCCTTCTGCTGACGCGCCGCGAGGTCACGCTCGGACTGCTCACGCCGCTTGGCGAGGTTCGTCTCGAAGTCGGCGGCGGCCTGCGCGGCCTTCGCGCGGGTCTCCTCGAAGAGCGCGTCGGCCTCCTCACGCTTGGACTGCGCGTCCTTCTGCGCCTCGGAACGCAGCTGAGAGGCGTCGGACTTGGCCTTCTCGACGATCCGGACGCCCTCGTCCTCGGACTTGGCCTTGCGCTCCGCGGCGAACGACTCGGCGTCGTTGCGGACCTGCTGGGCCGCCGACTCGGCGAGCTCGCGGTGCTGCTCGGCCGCGCGGCGCGCCTCCTCGCGCAGGTCCTTCGCCTCTTCCTCGGCGAGGCGCAGGATCTTCTCGACGCGGGCGCCGAGACCGGCGTACGACGGCTCGGCGTCGGAGACCTGCGCCTGCGCGTTCTGCGTCTCGAGGTGGAGTTCCTCGATGCGCTTCTCGAGCGCGGTGATCCGGGCCAGAGCGCTGTCACGGTCGGAGACGAGCTTCGAGATGCGTTCGTCCACCTGAGCGCGGTCGTACCCACGCCGCACAAGCTCGAAGCCGTAGGGGGAAGTGTCGCTCATGGGGTTCCTGTCGAATGAGACCGGTGAGGTGATAGGTGGAATCCTAGGGGCCGAAGCGGTGTGTCATCGAGCGGATGCGTGTTTGATCTGGAGAATGACGCCCCTTTCGAGTGGCTGATCGGCCGAAGGCTTGCCAGAGTGCCGGTCGAAGTCCCCGTATTCCCGAAGACTTCAGAACAAAGCCCCCAGATTTCCTCGGAACCTGCACACTCCGCTACCCATCGGCCGACTTGCCACCCGAACGAGGGGACCCTACCGCCGCTCCCGCCTTGACGCCCCCGTCCTTCGCGGACGACGGTGCCTCGAAAGACTCCAACGCCTCAAGGACGTCCTGGACACGGGAGATCTCCGCCTGGATGTCCTCGCGCCGCCGGACCAGCACCTCCAGCTCGCGCTTGCCCTCCTCGACGCTGCGCATCGCCTCGCGGATCGCCTCGGCCTTCAACTCCTCGGCCTCGCGCACCAGCTGAGCCTTCTTCTGCTCGGCCTCCTTGAGCAGGCCCTCGGCCTTCTTGACGGCGGCGATCCGCACCTTGCCCGCCTCGGAGTTGGCCTCCGAGACCAGCTCCTTCGCCTTCGCCTGCGCCTTGTTCAGCTGCTCCTCGGCGGCCGTGATGAGCGCGTCGCACCGGTCGCCGGTCGCCTTCATCGTCTCGGCGGCCTCGCGCCGGGCACGGTCGTGCAACTCTTCGATCTCGGTCGTGATGCGGTCGCGCAGCTCCTCCGCGCGCTCCCTTATCGCCGTCGCGTCCCGGCGCGCCCCGACGAGGAGTTCGTCCGCGTCCGTACGGGCCTGCTCCACCCGGGAGTTGCCCTCGACGGTCGCCTCGCCGATCAGCCGCTCGGCCTCGGCGCGCGCGGCCCCGACCATCGAGTCGGCCCGCTCCTCCGCGTCGGCGGTCGTCTTCAGCGCCTGCTCCTGCGCCTCGCTGAGGAGCTTGTCGACCTCGGCGGTCGTCTCCGTGATCAGCGTGTCGACCTGCTCGGCCGCCTCGGAACGCCGCTTGTTGGCCTCCCGGCGCACCTCGTCGAGCGTCCGGTCCGCCTCCTCGCGCGCCGAACTGACGAGCCGCTCGGCCTCCGCCTCCGCCTCGGCCCGCTGCCGCGCCGACTCCGCGCGCATCCGCTCGGCGTGCTGCTGGGCCGAGCCGACCGTCTCCGACGCCTCCGCGCGCATCCGCTCCGCGTCCGCGTGCGCCTCGCCGCGCACCCGGTCCACCTCGGCGGCCGTCTCCATCTGGAGCCGCTCCGCCTCCGCGAGGGTCTCCGACTGGAGCCGCTCGGCCTCGTTGCGCGCCTCGGTGATGAGGGTGTCGGCCTGCGTCGCCGCGTCCGACCGGATGCGGTTCGCGTCCTCCCGGGCCTCCGCCCGGGTCCGGGTCGCGTCCTGGTCGGCCTGCGCGATCGTGTCCGAGGCTTCCGTCCGCACCCGCTGGGCGTGCGCGGAGGTCTCCGTACGCAGCCGCTCGGCCTCCGCGATGGCGTCGCCGACCGTGCGCTCGGCGAGCGCCTGCGCGGCCTCCGACTCCTCGCGCGACTGCTGCCGTACGCGGGCGGCGTCCTCGGCGGCCCGCTCCCGCTCGGCGTACGCGTCGGCGCGGACCCGGTCCGCCTCCTCCTCGGCCTCCCGGCGGGTACGGTCCGCCGCGTGCTCGGCGGCCGACCGCAGGCCGGTGATCTCCTCCTGCGCCTGCTCGTGGAGCCCCGCGACCGAGTCGCGGACCTGCTGGGCGTGCTGCTCGGCGGCGGCGACCATCTCCGATGCCCGCCGGTCGGCCTCCTCGACCAGCCGGACGGCCTCGGCCTGCGCCTCCTCGACGCGCTTGCGCGCCGACGCGAGGAGCTCCTCGCTCTGCTCGCGGGCCCGCTCCCGCTCCTGGTCGGCCTCCGCACGCGCCGTACCGAGCGTCTCCTCGGCCTCGCGACGGCGCCGTACGGCCTCGTCCTGCGCGGCGGCGAGCGCGTCCGACGCCTCCTCGGCGAGCCGCTCGGCGGCGGCCTGCGCCTCCGCGCGCACCCGGTTCGCGGTGTCCTGCGCCTCCTGCTTGAGCCGCTCCGCCTCCGCCGCGGCCTCCGAGCGCAGCCGTACGGCGATGGACTCGCCCTCGGCGCGGGACGCCGACGCGTCGGCGGCGGCCTCGGTCCGCAGCCGGTCCGCCTCGTCGGCGGCCTGCTGCTGCAACGTACGGATCCGCTCGGCGGACTCCGCGCGCAGCCGGTCGGTCTCCTCGGCGGTCTCGCGGCGGATGCGCGCCGCCTCCTCGCGGGCCTCCGTGAGGGCCTGCTCGGCGGAGGCGAGCCGGGTCTCCGCCTCGGCGTGCAGCCGGGTCAGCTCCTCGGCCGCCTCGGCCTGCCGGGCCGCTATGGCGCGCTCGGCCTCCTCGCGCGTCTCACGCGCCGCGTCCTCGGCGTTCGCGGTGATCGTCTCCGCGAGCCCGACCGCCTCGTCGCGCTGGCGCTCGGCCTCCGCGCGGGTGCGCTCAAGCGTTTCCTCAGCCTGCCGGCGCAGCGACGTCGCCCGCTCGATGGCCTCGGTGCGGACCTTCTCGCTGTCCGCCGTCGCCTTCTGGCGCAGCTCGTCCGCGTCCGCCTTCGCCTTGGACAGCAGCTCCTCGGCGCTCTTGGCGGCCTCCTCGATCTGCTGGACGGCCTCCTTGCGGGCCTCCGCGCGGATCTTCTCGCCCTCGGCGACCGCCTCGGACCTGAGCTGCTCGGCCTCGCCGCGCAGCCGCCGCGCCTCCTCCTGGAGCTCGACGGTCTTGGCGCGGTACTCCTTCGTGTCGTCCTTCGCGGACCCCTTGAGCTGCTCGGCGATGTCGTGCGCCTCGGCGCGCAGCCGGTCCGCCTCCGCCTCCGCCTCGCTGCGGACCCGCTCGGCCTCCTCGGCGGCGGCCGTGATCGTCCCGCGCGCCTCCTCCTGCGCCTTGTTGAGGACGTCCTCGGCGGTCTTCGCGGCCTTCGACAGCTGGGTCGCGGACTCCTCGGCGGTGATCGTGCGGGCCTTCTCGGCGGCCTCGGCGACGATCTTCTCCGCCTCGGCGCGGGCGTCCGCGACGACCTGCTCGGCCTCCGACTTCGTCGCCTCGGCCTCTTTGGTGGCCTCGCTGACCAGCCGCGCCACCTGCTCCTTCGCGGTGCGCGTGCGCTGCTCGTTCGCGGACTCGGCGCTGGAGAGGGCCTTCTCGGCGGCCGTCTGAGCCTCGGAGAGGACCTTCTCCGCCTCGGCCTGCGCCTTGCGCAGCGCCTCCTCGGCGTCCGCCATCCGCTGCTCGGCCGCCCGCGACAGCTCGCTCGCCTGCCGCCGCGCCGCGTCCGACTCCGACGCCGTCGACGTCCGCAGCTGCTCCGCGTGGTCCGTGGCCTCCTGGGCCTGCGCGCCCGCCGCGTTCAGCAGGCGCTCCGCGTCCGCGCGGGCCCGCAGCAGGATCTGCTCGGCCTCGGTGCGCGCCGCCTCCGCGTCGCTGGTCAGGCGCTGGCGGGCCTCGTTCGTCAGGCGCTCCGCCTCGGCGCGGGCCGTCGCGAGGGCCTGCTCGGCCTCGGCGCGCGACTCGTCCATCAGCCGGCGGGCCTGCGCCTCCGAGCGGGCGCGGAGCTGCTCGGCCCACGCCACGTTCTCGTTCACGTGCGACTCGACGGTCTGGCGGCGCTCCGCCAGCTCCTGGTCGAGCTGCTGGCGCCGGGTGACCGCCTCCTGGTGCAGCTCCGCCTGGAGCCGGGCCGCCTGCTCCGCGTGCTCCTGGAGGATGCGCTGGGTCTGCGCCCGGGCCTGGCTCAGCTCGCGCTCGGCGTCCTGGCGCAACTGGTCGGCCTGCATCTGCGCGTTCCGCAGCAGCTGCTCGGCCTGGTAGTTGAGGTCGCCGCCGTCGAAGGCGGGCCGGGTCATGATGGTGCGCCGCGCCTCGTGCAGCTTGGCGCGCAGCACCTCGACCTGGTAGCCGAGGTCCTCGGCGTGCTGGATCGCCTTTTCCCGCTCGGTCTTCAGCCGTTTCATCTCGGCTTCGAACCGAGTGAGGTGGTCGACGTCAGCCGCCGGCTCTCGCTCCTGGCTCTCGTAGCCCCGCACTGCGCGGTCCCATCCGTCCCCTGGTCGCAAGCTTCTCCAACGAGCTCCCGTCCATCCGCCGGACGGGGCCCCCGGGGAATGGTGTCAGATCATCGGCGGACCACGGGCCGCGCCCGCCACCCGCACCCCCGAAACCCGGACCCCGGCATAGCGGTTGCACCGCCCTGCGGCGGGCAACCGCCCCCAACCCTACCGGCCCTTATGTACGTGGGTCAGTGCTCGTCGGACTCAACAGGCGCCGAAGTGACCAGTTCTGTGAGGACACCGTGGCAATCCTTGGGGTGCAGAAAGGTGATCCGTGACCCCATGGAACCGCGCCGCGGCTCTTCGTAGAGGACCCGTACGCCCTTGTCGCGGATGGCCTCCGCGTCGGTGTCGACGTCCGCCGTGCCGAAGGCGATGTGGTGGACGCCCTCGCCGTTCTTGTCCAGCCACTTCGCCACCGTGGAATCCGGGCGGACCGGCTCCAGGAGTTGCAGATACGAGGCTCCGCCGTCCGACGTATCGTTGATCTTGAGCATGGCCTCGCGCACGCCCTGCTCCTCGTTGACCTCGGTGTGGAAGACCTCGAAACCGTAGGTCGCGCGGTAGAACTCGACGGTCGCGTCGAGGTCGTGGCAGGCGATCCCGATGTGGTCGATTCGCGTCAGCATGGGTTCAGTGGAGCGCTGAAAGGGTGGTTGTGCAACGTGCGGGCGATCACATCGACGGCCGGGTGACGCAGTGACCTACTCCTCAGTACTTTGGCAGTAAACCCTCGTTCACATTCCTACGGCCCGTGCGGGGCGGTAAGGGGATCGCAGCTCATGACCACATCGGTGATCGTCGCAGGTGCGCGCACTCCCATGGGACGCCTTCTCGGCTCCCTCAAGTCGTTCTCCGGGGCCGACCTCGGCGGCTTCGCGATCAAGGCCGCGCTCGACCGGGCCGGGATCTCCGGCGACCAGGTCCAGTACGTGATCATGGGCCAGGTCCTCCAGGCCGGCGCCGGGCAGATCCCGGCCCGCCAGGCCGCCGTCAAGGCCGGCATCCCGATGAACGTCCCGGCCCTCACGGTCAACAAGGTCTGCCTGTCGGGCCTCGACGCGATCGCCCTCGCCGACCAGCTCATCCGCGCCGGCGAGTTCGACGTCGTCGTCGCCGGCGGCCAGGAGTCCATGACCAACGCGCCCCACCTGCTGCCCAAGTCCCGCGAGGGGTACAAGTACGGCGCGATCGAGATGCTCGACGCGATGGCGTACGACGGGCTCACCGACGCCTTCGAGGGCATCGCGATGGGGGAGTCCACGGAGAAGCACAACACCCGGCTGGGGCTGAACCGGGAGGAGCAGGACGCCGTCGCCGCGCTCTCCCACCAGCGGGCCGCCGCCGCGCAGAAGAACGGCCTGTTCGAGGCCGAGATCACGCCCGTCGAGATCCCGCAGCGCAAGGGCGACCCGATCCTGTTCAGCCAGGACGAGGGCATCCGCGCCGAGACGACCGCCGAATCCCTCGGCAAGCTGCGTCCGGCGTTCACGAAGGACGGCACGATCACCGCCGGGTCCGCCTCCCAGATCTCCGACGGGGCCGCCGCCGTCGTCGTCATGAGCAAGGCCAAGGCCGAGGAGCTGGGCCTCGACTGGATCGCCGAGATCGGGGCACACGGGAACGTCGCGGGCCCCGACAACTCGCTCCAGTCGCAGCCGTCCAACGCGATCCTGCACGCGCTCGGCAAGGAGGGGCTGACGGTGGACGCCCTCGACCTCATCGAGATCAACGAGGCGTTCGCCGCCGTCGCCGTGCAGTCCATGAAGGACCTCGGGGTGTCGCCGGAAAAGGTGAACGTCAACGGCGGCGCGATCGCTCTCGGGCACCCGATCGGGATGTCCGGGGCCCGGCTCGTCCTGCACCTGGCGCTGGAGCTGAAGCGCCGGGGCGGCGGGGTCGGCGCCGCCGCGCTGTGCGGGGGCGGCGGGCAGGGGGACGCGCTGATCGTGCGGGTGCCGTCCGTACGTTGACGAGGTCGCCGGTCCGAGTTGAGGTTGCCGGTCCGATGATCTGGTCGTCGGACCGGTGGCGGGCCCACTGAACGGAGCTGAGATGCAGGACGTCCCTTCCCTGATCGCCCAGGCCCGTGACGGCCGGCCGCGCGCCGTGGCCCGCCTCATCTCCCTGGTCGAAGGGGCGTCACCGCAGCTCCGGGAGGTCATGGCGGCGCTGGCCCCGCTCACGGGCGGCGCGTACGTCGTCGGCCTCACCGGCTCGCCCGGCGTCGGCAAGTCCACGTCCACGTCCGCGCTGGTCAGCGCGTACCGGCGGCAGGGCAAGCGGGTCGGCGTCCTCGCCGTCGACCCGTCCTCGCCGTTCTCCGGCGGGGCCCTGCTCGGGGACCGCGTCCGGATGTCCGACCACGCCTCCGACCCCGGCGTCTACATCCGCTCCATGGCGACCCGGGGCCACCTCGGCGGCCTTGCCTGGGCCGCCCCCCAGGCCATCCGCGTCCTGGACGCCGCCGGGTGCGACGTCGTCCTCGTCGAGACGGTCGGAGTCGGCCAGTCGGAGGTCGAGATCGCCGCCCAGGCGGACACCTCCGTCGTCCTGCTCGCCCCCGGCATGGGCGACGGCATCCAGGCCGCCAAGGCCGGAATCCTGGAGATCGGCGACGTCTACGTCGTCAACAAGGCCGACCGCGACGGCGCCGACGCCACCGCCCGCGAACTGAACCACATGCTGGGCCTCGGCGAGTCCCGCGCGCCGGGCGACTGGAGGCCCCCCGTCGTCAAGACGGTCGCCTCCCGCGGCGAGGGCATCGACGAGGTGCTCTCCGCACTGGAGAAACACCGGGGCTGGATGGAGGAACGGGGAGTCCTCTCCGAACGCCGCCGCTCCCGCGCGGCCCACGAGATCGAGACGATCGCCGTGACGACCCTGCGCGAACGGATCGGGGACCTGCGGGGCGACCGGCGCGTGGAGGCGCTGGCGGAGCGGGTGGTGGCGGGCGAACTGGACGCGTACCGGGCGGCGGACGAACTGGTGGCGGGGGTCGTGCGCGCATAATCGTTCGGCAACTCCCGCCGCGTACTGCTACGTTGACGCGCATGTTCCTCCCCTGTGCGTAGAGCGGCGTCCCCCCACGGTCCTCGCCGACCGTGACTCCGGTGACCCCTCTCCCACCTCTCCTCGTGAGGAACTCCCGCGTGCCCACGCCCGTTTCCCGGCCGTCCTACCGTGCCGTGCTCCAACTCCCCTACGCCCTGCGCACGTTCGGCTCGGCCCTGGTCGCCCGGCTCTCCTACGGCCTCGTCGCCCTCTCCGTCCTCCTCACGACCGTCGACGCGACCGGTTCCTATGCGACGGCCGGTGTCGTCATGGCCGTCTTCGGCGGCACGATGGTCGTCCTCACGCCCTTGCGCGCGACCCTCGTCGACCGCCACGGGCCGCGCCGCGCGCTGCCGCCCATGGTGCTCCTGTACACCGCGTTCCTCTGCGCGTTCGCCTTCACGGCCGTCCGCCCCGGCCCGTCCCCCCTGACGCTGGGCACCCTGATCGCCCTGGCCGGCGCCTGCGCCCCGCCCCTCGGGCCCACCATGCGCGCGGTGTGGTCCGAACTGGCCCCCGGGAAAGGCATGTTGCAGCGGGCGTACAGCCTGGACGGTGTCGCGGAGGAACTGCTGTTCGTCGTCGGGCCTGTGCTGGTGGGGGTCCTGGTGGGAGTCGCCTCGCCGGTGGCGGGGGTGCTCGCGAGCGCGGCGGTGATGGTGGTGGGGACGTGGGGGTTCGTGCGGTCGCCGGGGGTGCGGGCGTTCGAGGGCGGGGCCGCAAAAGAGCGTGCGGGGTCCGGTTCCGATGCGTACGCCGGTGACGAGTGCCGTACGCCGGACAGCTCGTCGGCGAGTCCCAGGGCCCTGCTCGTCCCCCTCGCCCTCACCGCCGCCACCGGGCTGGCGCTCAGCGCGGCCGACCTCCTCGTCACCGCGTTCGCGGACCGGCACGGGTACGCGCCCGGCGCGGCGGCCTGGACCCTGGCGGCGCTCTCGGTGGGCAGCGCGGTCGGCGGGCTCCTGAACGGCGCGGTCGACTGGCGCACCCCCGCACGGACCCGGCTCCCCCGGCTCGCGGCGGCCCTGGGCCTCCTCCTCATCGCGGCGGGCGCGGCCCCCGACATCGTCACCCTCGCGGCCCTGCTGACCCTCGCGGGCGCCTTCGTGACCCCCGTCATCACCACGTCCTACCTGGTCGCGGAGGAGACCACCGCGCCCACGGCCCGTACCCGAGCAGGTGCCTGGATCAACACAGCGGTGAACGCGGGCAGTTCGGCCGGAGCGGCGGGAGCGGGCCTCCTCCTGGCGAGGGCCCCGCTGGGGGTGTGCTTCGCGGCGGCGGGCGCGGTCGCGCTGGTCACGGGGGCGGGAGGGGCGTGGGCGGAGCGGAGGTAGGGGGGCGGGAGCGCCGTACTTCGGCGGACCCGCGCGCACTCCCGCTCAGTCCTCCCGGTCCGCCGTGATCTTCCCGGTCCTCGTGTTCACGTCCCAGTCCTGGTGCTTGCCCTGGGCGTCGTGGGTCTCGATCTCCCAGGTGCCGGCGTGGTCCTCGTCGAAGTCGACGGAGACGACCGTGCCCTTGGGGGCGGCGGCTTCGGCGGCCTGGCGGGCGGTGAGGCCGTCGGGGGCGCGGCGGTCGTCGGCGTCGGTGTCGCGGTCGAGCTGGGACGTGAGGACCTTGCCGGTGGACGGGTCGACGCGGACGTCGTACGTCTTCGTGTCCGGGGTGAGGATCTCGACCTCCCAGCCTCGGGCTGCGTCGGCGTCGTCGTCCGTGTCGAGGTCGGCGGAGAGGACCGTGCCGGGGCGGGCCTTGAGGGCCGCGTCGATGGCCTGGGTGATGGTGAGGTTCGAGGTGGTGACCGTCGGGCGGGCGGCCGTGTCGTTCGCGTCGTCCGTCCGGTCGTCCCGGTCCGTGTCGTCCGTCCGGTCCGTGAGCTGAACGTGGTTCGTCCGGGCGTGCGACTCGCCGGTGCCGGGCTCGTCGTCGGTGAGGGCGAGGGCCGTGCCTCCCGCGAGGACCGCGCTCGCGGCGACGGCGGCGATGGCGATGCTGCGCTTCATGGGTTCCGTACCTTTCTCCGTGGGGTCGTTGCGATGTGCTCCACCCTCGCGGACCGACCCTGAACGCAACCTGAAGCCACCTGAAGGGATCTTCAGGTTCGGTTTGCCACCCTGGACGCATGCGCCTGCTGATCGTCGAGGACGAAAAACGCCTCGCCCTGTCCCTCGCGAAGGGCCTCGCCGCCGAGGGCTACGCCGTGGACGTCGTGCACGACGGCCGGGAGGGCCTGCACAGGGCGACGGAGACCCCGTACGACCTGGTGATCCTCGACATCATGCTGCCCGGCATGAACGGCTACCGGGTCTGCGCGGCCCTGCGCGCGGCGGGCCACGACGTCCCGATCCTGATGCTGACCGCGAAGGACGGCGAGTACGACGAGGCGGAGGGCCTGGACACGGGCGCGGACGACTACCTGACGAAACCGTTCAGTTACGTCGTCCTGGTCGCCCGGGTGAAGGCGCTGCTGAGGAGGAGGGGCGGCCGGGGAGCCTCCCCCGTCCACGTCCTCGGCGCGCTCCGGATCGACACGGCCACCCGCCGGGTCCACCTCCACGACACCGAAGTCACCCTGACAGCCAAGGAGTTCGCGGTCCTGGAGCACCTGGCCCTGCGCCCCGGCGAGGTCGTCTCCAAGGCCGACATCCTGGACCACGTCTGGGACTTCGCCTACGACGGCGACCCCAACATCGTTGAGGTGTACGTCAGTTCACTGCGCCGCAAGCTGGACCCGGCGCTCATCAGGACGGTACGGGGGGCGGGTTACCGCTTGGAGGCGACGCGATGAGACCCCGCTCGGTGCGGGCCCGCACGACGCTCGCGGCGACGACGGTCGTGGCGCTGGCCCTGGTCGCGGCCGGTGCCGTCGTCGTCATGTCGCTGTGGACGAACCTCCGCGGCCAGGCGGACGACGACGCGGAGCGCACGGCGCGCGGCGTGGCGGCTCAACTCGCCGCGGGGACGCCGTACGACCGGGTGGACCTGGACGACGACGTACCGGTCCTGATCCGCGCGGCGGACGGCGCGACGGTCGCGAAGAGCGATGAACTGGCCGACGTCACCTCGAAGTTCGGCGCCACGAGCGACGAGGACGACCTCGAAGCGGGGGAGCTCGGCGACGTCACCCACGCCACCGGCTCGGCCACGCTCGACGGTGACACCGAGGAGTACCGCTTCGCGACCCTCACCGTCGGCACCCCCGCCCAGGGCCCGCTCACCGTCCACGCGGGCGCCCCCCTGGCCACCGAACAGTCCGCGGTGCGCACGGCGTTGACGGTCCTCCTGGTCGTCCTGCCCCTGCTGCTGGCCCTCGTCGCGGGCGTCACCTGGCTCGTCACCCGGCGTGCGCTGCGCCCCGTGGAAGGCATCCGCCAGGAGCTCGCCGCGATCACCGCCTCCCAGAACCTCTCCCGCCGGGTCCCCGAACCGGACGCCGACGACGAGGTCGCCCGGCTGGCCCGCACGACGAACGAGACCCTCGCCGCGCTGGAGGCCTCCGTGGACCGCCAGCGCCGCTTCGTCGCCGACGCCTCGCACGAACTCCGCAGCCCCATCGCCTCGTTGCGCACGCAACTCGAAGTGGCCGCCGCTCACCCGGAGTTGCTGGACCTGGACGGCGCGGTGGAGGACACGGTCCGCCTCCAGCACCTCGCGGCCGACCTCCTGCTGCTGGCCCGCCTGGACGCCGGCGAGACCCCGCCCCGCACTCCGGTGGACCTGGGAGCTCTGGCGAGGGAGGAGACGGCACCCCGAAAGGGAACGCGTCTCGATACGGCACCCGGCGTCGAAGTCACCGGCTCCCGTGGCCAGTTGACCCGAGTCCTGGCCAACCTCCTGGACAACGCGGCCCGGCACACCCGTACGACGGTGGCCGTGACGGTCCGCAGAGAGGGCGAGGACGCCGTCCTCACGGTCGCGGACGACGGCCCCGGAGTCCCGGTGGCGGACAGGGAACGCGTCTTCGAACGCTTCGTCCGCCTCGACGACGCCCGCAGCAGGGACGAGGGCGGCGCGGGCCTGGGCCTGGCGATCGCCCGCGACATCGCCGTACGCCACGGCGGAACCCTCACGGTCGGGGCGGCCCCGACGGGCGGCGCAGCCTTCGAACTGCGCCTGCCCGCAAGGAGCTAGGGCCGGCCCCGGTTCTCGCGGAGGTGGTCGGAGATCGGCCCCAGCGCGGCGGAGAGCTGCGTCATCCCCTCGGGCGAGAGCAGGTCGATGAAGTGGCGGCGGACGGACGCGACATGATGCGGCGCGACCTGGCGCATCACGTCGAGCCCCTGGTCGGTGAGGACCGCGTACAGCCCCCGCCGGTCGGACTCGCAGTTCTCCCGGCGGACCAGGTCCGCGTTCTCCATGCGGGTGATCTGGTGGGAGAGGCGGCTCTTGGACTGGAGGGTCGCGGCGGCGAGGTCGCTCATCCGCATACGGACGTCGGGGGACTCGGAAAGGTTGACGAGGATCTCGTAGTCGTTCATGGTCAGCCCGAACGGCTGGAGATCCTTCTCCAGCTGGTGCATCAACAGCCTGTTGACCTCCAGCTGGGTGCGCCAGGCGCACTGCTCCGCTTCGGTCAGCCAGCGCGTGGCCGTCTCGGTCTCCATAAATGAAGTCTACCTAAAAAGTTGAAATGTTAATGAGAAGAGTGTGACGCCGCGCACCCGTTCGACGTCACACTCCGCAGGTTACCGCTCACAGCCCGAAGCGACGCTGGAGATCACCGAGCTGTCCGGGAAGGCGCTGTGTGCCCTGCTGCCCGCCGTGCCCCTGCCCGGGGTGCGCCCCGCCGCCCGGGACGCCCGGCTCGGACGGCACGACGCCCGTCGCCTGCTCGGCCATGAGCGCCTCGGAGGACTGGAGCAGGACCGTCCCGGCGCCCACGAACTCGAACTGGTGCTCCTCGCCCGAGGCGCCGCCCAGGCCCGTCATCGCACGTAGACCGCCCAACAGGCCCGTCATGTAGCCGTGGTCGTAGTGGTGGCACGGCGAGGGGCAGTCCGCCCAGCCGACCAGCGCCTGCGGGTCGACCCGGATCGGCGGCTCCATGAACACCACCGGACCGTTGGACGCGGCGACGAACTTGCCCGTCCCGATCAGCGTCAGGAACCCCGGCACGATCGACTGCTTGAGCGCCAAACTTGGCTGAAACGCGAGGAGGTTGCCGGAGCGAATGGTCAGGTTGCCGTCTTCGAGGTCGTACGAGTTGACGTCGAAGGCCCGGTCCGCGAGGAGCATCTTGCCCGATCCCTCCGCCACCACCCAGTCGCTCGCGTGCAGAGGCGAATGGAACGACGTCCGCACCAGGCGGTCGAGGCGGCCGTGCCCGATGCCGTTGAAGTCGATCGACCCGTAGTAGGCGATCATCTTCCCCTTCTGGAGGAACCACTGGCTCCCCTTCAGCTCCACGCAGAAGGTGTACGCGTTGACGTTGTCGTCCACCGGCAGCGACATCGGGTCGTAGACCACCGGGCCCGCGCCCGCGTAGTGGTTCACAGCTTCTCCTCGGATGCCTGGACGTACACCGCGCCGTTGCCGCTCAGTTCGAGCTGGAAGGCCTCGCCGGAGCCCCGGCCGACCATGTCCCGCCAGCCGAGGGCGGTCGAGAGTTTGTTGCGTACGTCGCCGTGGTGCGCGACGTACGCCTGGGGGTCCACGTGGACCGGGCGCTGCGGAGTGATCGGCACCTCGAAGACGCCGCCGTGCGCCATCACCGCCACCGCGCCGTGCCCCTTCAGGGTGGTCGTGAACAGGCCCTGGCCGCTGACCTGGCCCCGCACCATGCCCATGACGCCGCCCTGGGAGCCGAGGAACATCGTCCCCTGCTGGAGCGTGCCCTCGAAGGCGAGCAGACGGTCCGCCTCCACGTACAGCGTGTCGCCTGCGAGGTTGATCACCTGGACGTGGTGGCCGCCGTGCCCGAACAGGACCGTGCCGCTGCCCTCCACCGTCATCAGCGGGGTGTCCTCGTTCGCCAGCCTGCGGCCGAGCATCGACATGACGCCGCCCTGGCCGCCCTGGATGTTCGGCGTGAACGACACCTCGCCCTTGTAGGCGAGCATCGCGCCCCGCTGGCTGAACAGGCGCTGGCCCGGCGCGATCGTCGCCTCGACCATCTTGGAGTTGAGCTCTCGGAAGGTCATCACACGTCCCCCGCGATCGTGTTCCGCTCGCTGGGCTGGACGTACACCAGGCCGTCGCCCTCGAAGCGGATCTGGAAGGCCTCGCCGCCGCCCTCGCCCATGAACGTGCGGAACGTCACCCCCGCCTGGAAGGACTGGCGGAGGTTGCCCTGGTGCGCGACGTACGCCCCCGGGTCGACGGTCAGGGGGTACTGGGGAGTGACCCGCAGGACGACCGCCGGGCCGTCCGACGTGATCGCCGCCTGGCCGTGGCCCTCGACGGTCGTCGTGAACAGGCCGTTGCCCTGCGAGGCGCCGCGCAGGCCCGTGAACGTCGTCCCCGTCCTGAGGCCCGCGTCCGTCGCGAGCAGGTTGCTCGACTCGACGTACAGCTTGTCCCCCTGGAGGGCTACGAGGTTGATCTCCGAGGCGCGGTCCGCGAACCAGCAGATGCCGTGCCCCTTCACCTCCATCACCGTCATCTGCTCGCCGGTCAGCCGCCGGGTCACCATCCCGCGCAGACCCTCACCGCCCCCCGAGAGCTTCTTGAACGCCATCTGTCCGTCGTACGCGACCATCGAGCCGTTCTTGGCCTTCACGCCGTCGCCGGTCATCTCTACGGCCAGCACCTTGCTGCCTTGCAGTCGGAACATCGCCACGACGCCGAAGGTATCCGGCCGGGGGGTGGAGAGACCAGGGCCCACGGGTGGATATCGGGTGGATCTCCACCCTGAGAGAACCCTGAGGCGGGGCGTTTGCCACAATGGACGAACGCTTGTGCGTGCGTTCACAAGGCGCGCGGCAGGTGTGCGACGCAAACCGCCAGCTCAGCACCGTGACGACCCCTTCTTAAGGTGACCCCGTGGACCTGAAGACAGCCTCCGCCCTCCGCCGCCTCCGCCTGGTCTCCGCCCCCGAGGCCATCTCCTTCCTCCTCCTGCTCGTGTGCTCCGTCCTCAAGCGGACCACCGACTTCAACGCGGTGCCGGTCATGGGCATGGTCCACGGCGTGCTCTTCATCCTCTACGTGATCTTCTGGGCCGACGCCTGGAACCGCACGAAGTGGCCCCTCAAGACGGGCCTCCTCTACTTCGTCCTCTCCGTCCTGCCCCTCGGCGGCTTCTTCGCCGAGCGCAAGCTGCGCCGTGAGGCCGAGGACGCGGTGATCGCCTCCCGCGCCCGCCAGGAAGGTGCCGTGAGCGCATGATCGTCGCCTTCTCCGTCACGCCGCTCGGTGTCGGTGAGGACGTCGGCGAGTACGTCGCCGACGCGGTCCGCATCGTCCGCGAGTCCGGCCTCCCCAACCGCACCGACGCCATGTTCACGTCCATCGAGGGCGAGTGGGACGAGGTCATGGACGTCGTCAAGCGAGCCGTCGCCGCCGTCGAGGAACGCGCGCCCCGCGTCTCCCTCGTCCTCAAGGCGGACATCCGCCCCGGGGTCACGGACGGGCTGACGTCCAAGGTGGAGACGGTGGAACGCCACCTCGCGGGCTAGACGTACGCCCGGATCTGCCGGACGGGGTGCCCGAGCGCCTCGGGCTGCCGGCGGGTGCGACCAGCCGCACCCGCCGGCAGCCCGCAAGGCGTACCTCACCGGTACAGGGCCCGCAGCCCCAGCACGTCTCCCCGCCCCAGGCTCCGCGCCCGCGTCGAGCACGCGAACGAGTTCGTGTACATCGTCAGGTTCTCGTGCCCCGCCCCCACATGCCCCAGCCCGAAGACGTGCCCCGCCTCGTGGGTGCCGACGGCCCGCACGTCGTACGCGTCGGCGCACCGCGCGCCCGGCGTGTCCGTGAAGCGGTGGTGGCGCGTGTTGAAGCGGACGTCCGCCTCGATCAGGTCGTTCGGCCCGCCGTCCGGCATCGTCACGGCCCACGAGCACGTGACGGCGACGACGTCCTCGGGCAGCTCACCGGCGTCCCACACGCTCACCCCGTCCCGCGAGGCGCAGCGCCCCGCCCGGTCGATGCCGGCCTCCCGGCCGGTCGCGGACAGGTACCGCGCCCGGGGCCCGGCCCCACCGCTGAGCCCGCAGTCGTTGCGCGCCCCGGTGATCGCCGAGATCGCCTCGTCGAACACCTTGCGCGCCTCGTCCCGCGACAGCCCGCCCGGCATCGGACCGTCGCCGACGTGCCAGAGGTACGTCCCGTACTCCTTGTGTCCGGCGGTCGCGTACGCGGTGTCCGCGCAGGCGGCCCGCGCGGAGCCGGCCGCCGGTTCCGCCACCCCCACCCCCTCCGTCGCCTCGCGCTCGTATCCCACGGCCCCCTCCGCCGGACGGCTCGCCACCAGCGACCCCAGCAGCACGACCACCGCCCCCACCCTGCCCAGCAGCCCCAGCACTGCGACGCCTCCCCTGATCCGGCCTCGTGACGAACGCGGCAGAGCCTAACCGCGTCCATGTACCGGCCCGTTCACCCGGAAACCGGCGTTGAGCACTCGCTCAAACAGGTGTACCGTCACGCGCAGAGACTTTGAGCGAGTGCTCAAAGTCCGTCTCCACCTGGGGGATTACCGATGGGGCTCTACATAGAGGCGCACATACGCGCCGACATGGACGACCTGTGGACCCGTACACAGACCCCGTCCCAGCATCAGCGCTGGGACCTCCGGTTCACCGAAATCGACTACCTTCCGCGCGCGGAGGGCGACCCGCAGCGCTTCCGGTACGCCACCCGCGTCCTGCCGTTCGTCACGGTCTCCGGCACGGGAGTCGCCGCCGGAGAACGCGAACGCCCGGACGGCACACGGACGTCGGCGCTGCGGTTCGCCTCCCCGCATCCGCTGTCGCTCCTCAAGGAGGGCAGCGGGTACTGGCGTTACGTCCCGGAGGGGGACGGCGTGCGGTTCCTCACGGGGTACGACTACCGGCCGCGCTGGGGGTGGGCGGGCCGGTGCGCGGACCGTGTCCTCTTCCGCCCGCTGATGGTGTGGGCGACGGCCTGGTCGTTCGACCGGCTCCGGCTGTGGCTGGAGAAGGGAATCACCCCGGAACGCGCGCTGCGCAACTGGATCGCCGAACTCGCCGTCCGGGCCGTCGTGTTGGTGGCCGCCGGTACCGGCATCGGTCTCGGCCCGCTCACCCACTACACCCCGCCGCTGCTCTTCCTCATCCCCCAACTCCTCCTGGTCGCCGCCTGCCTGGCCCTCTTCAAGGCGCCCCTGCCCTGCGTCCCCGCCGCCCGCCGCTGCGTCCGCCGCGCACCCGAACGCGCGCGTACCCCCCGTCTGCTGCGCGCCCTGGAGACCCCGCGATGACCTCCATCTTCCGTACGGCCATGGGGGACGCCGCGTTCTCCCGCCTCCACCCCGAGCTGCGCCGCCGCTTCTCCGTGGGCCTCGCGAGCGGCGAGGCGTGCACGGGGCGGGGCGTCATGTCCCGCATCTGGCACGGGCCCGCGTTCGTGAAGCCGTTCCTCGCGCTCGGCACGACCCGCAACATCCTCGTCCCCCGCACGGGCCACGACATCCCGTTCGTCATCGAGAACGTCCCCTACCTCGACTCCTACGGCCGTGAAACCGTCACGTTCGTACGGACGTTCAGCTTCCCCTCGCGTCAACACCGGTTCGACGCGCAGATGGTGCTCGGCTCCCACGGCACGATCCTCGACTACCTCGGCACCCACCAGCACCTCGCCACCGACCTCCGCCTCCACGCCGAACCCGACGGCTCCCTCCTCATCCGCTCCGGCCAACACCGCTTCCGGGAAGGGCCGTTGGACGTCCGGGTGCCCGAACTCATCGGCGCCGACGCGGAGGTCCGCGAGTCGTACGACGACGCCTGCGGGGTCTTCCGCATCCAAGTCCGCGTCGTCAACCGGTGGTTCGGGCCGCTCTTCGGGTACGAGGGGTGGTTCCGGGCCTCGTACAGCGACGTACGAGACTGCGGGGTACGGGCCGGGCTGCGGCCGGTGAGAGAGGAAGTGCGCGCGTGAGTCCTTCGCGGGAGACCCGGGTCAAGCTGCTGGAAGGGGCGCTGCGGACGCTCACGGAGCAGGGGATCGCGAAGACGTCCGCGCGGTCCGTCGCCGCGACCGCCGGGGTCAATCAGGCGCTGGTCTTCTATCACTTCGGGTCGGTCGACGAACTCCTCGCGGCGGCGTGCCTCTACGGGGCCGAGCAGTCCGTCTCCCGGTACCGGGAGCGGTTCGAGGAGGTGGAGTCGCTGTCCGGACTCCTCGCGCTGGGGCGGGAGATCCACGCCGCCGAGCAAGGCTTCGGGCACGTCGCCCGGCTGGGACAACTCCTCGCGGGCGCGCAGACACACCCCGCGCTCGGGCCGGCCACCGCCGCGGGCCTCGACCTGTGGATCACCGAGATCGAGAAGGTGCTGCGGCGAGTCCTCGGGGGGACGCCGGTCGGCGACTTCACGGACCCTGCGGGGCTGGCTCGGGCCGTCGCCGCTTCGTTCGTGGGGATCGAGCTGTACGAGGGGGTCGACGCGGAGGGGGCCGGTTCGGCGCTGGCCGCACTGGAGCAACTCGGGCTGCTCGTGGGGGCGTTGGAGGAGCTGGGGCCGATCTCCCAGCGGGCCGTGCGGCAGTATTTGCGGCGGACTTCCAGGCAGGAGCGGTGAGTTGGCGGGGCGGGTTCGCTTTTAGGTCGCAAGCGCGTTAGGTGCGACTAGCCGAGCCCGCTCGTAAAGCTCCCGCGCGGTATTGTTCTTGAGGTGTGGCCGGATTAGTCGGAACATTTCTTTGACGTGTTTGTCGACCTGTCCGGATTGAATCGCGGGATAGCCATCCAGTACTTTATTCCATGTGGCACAGGCTTCATCCAGGTATCCCATCTCCAGTTGGCGTTCGGCCAGCATCCCGCTGAATCGCATCCCGCTGCGAGTGGATTCGTTCGCTGGCTCTCGCAAGCGGAAGTGAAGCTGGAGATGGTCAACGCTTCCGGCCACATCCCCTAGCGCATACCTGACCTGCGCGGTGTGATATGCCAATGTGGCGGCACTGTATCCACCGAAAGTTTGATGCCTGCTTTCCGCCTTACTCATGGCGGCTTCGGTTTCCCGGATGCTTTGGAGCGCGTTGTGCCGATCGCCTGCGGCAGCGTAGGAATGAGCCTGCTGCCCGGCCATGAAAGCTTTCATCCTTGGCCCGGCTGTGGGGGATGCTTCACTGGCCGCATTGGCCCAAGTCACCGCTGTTGGGCCGTGTCCCAAGTCGACAGACTGGACGGACATCCCCCGGAGGATGTGGCAGTAAGTCAAGTGGTCGTCGCTTGCGCCGGCGAGTTCTAGGCCCTTCACGTAGTACTGCTGGGCACTTCCATGCGACCCCTCGTCGACAGCCATCCAGCCGGTGAGGTAGCACAAGAATGATGCGGATGCCATCATTTCTCTGCGAACTTCAGCGGATGCGTCTGCTTTCAAGTACGGGGCGACGATGTTGACCAGGAAGGCGGCGGCCAGAGGTCGTGCGTAACGACCTCCAAATTCATCGTCGAGCTCTGAAAGGCGGTCCGTCATGGCGATTACGGAATCTACTTCAGAGGTGCCGATGCGTTGCATTTTCCCGGACTGAATTGCTTCCATGCGGCCTACGACGTCCCTCCAATTAGGGACAGCGAGCGCGACGGAAAATAGGCCCGCACCTATAATGCTGCGGCGTGACGGGTCCATGTCTGCTTTTCCTAGATCAAGCAACCCGTCCACGGTGCTTGGATGGATGTTTGATTTCCCTGAAGGGGGCGGGAAACCTGCTTCGCTGTGTGTGATCGGGCGGCGGAGCCTCCGTGCCAGAGCTTCCAGGATCAGAGGGCGGGCGGCTTCCCTCGGCAGGTGGCCTTTGAGCCACTGGTGTACGGACGGTTCCCGGTACTTCATGGGTGTTCGCCGTTCGGTCCCGATGCGGTTCACCTCTTGGGCGAGCTGACGCAACGTCCAGCCGGTCTCGCGGTAGAGCCGTTCCAGCTTCACGTTCGGTTCCGGTGTCTTCACCTGCGCTCAACTCCTCCGGCCGGCTGGGTGCTTAAAACTCTTAAAAACACCCGCTGTCACAACGGTACCGCTCTGCGTAGCAAGTCGGTTGCCTAGAGCGAGAACTGACCACCCGTCGCACCGATAGCCCACATCACCACTTTGTGGGGCGGAGGAGATGGGGGACCCCCGCGACGTTCGAGCGTCCGGGGGCGTGGCCACCAACCGGCTGGAGGTTGACGACAGTGCCCAACGGTACAAGCGAAAAGCCCGAACAGCAGTACCCCTGGGAGCCGTTCATCACGCCCGAGATCATCGGCGACTGTGACGGCTGCAAGGCGTACGTCGACGAGTGGTTCAGGCGCATGGTCCGGAAGACGGAGAACGGCGAGCCGAGCAAGGACTACGACCCCTCGGCCGCCAGCGACGCGGCCGTGTTGTGGAAGCGGCACGCGGCGGAGGCGCACAGCGAGGTGACCCCGTGACATGGCCCAACGCCCGCGTGAGTGCGCTCGGACCTCCCGCGCTGGTTCAGCTCCTGGACGGCACGGAAGAAGTCGACGCGTCACCCTTGACGGACTGGCGGACCGAGTACGGCGGTGTCCGAAACGTTCAGACCGGTGAGATCGAACTCCCCACGCCGACCTTCACCCCCTGCCCCTACGAGAACTGTCCCGACTGCGAGCGGGAGGCGGCTCATGGTGACCGCTGAGCACATCGGGAAGACCGTCACGGACGGCGTACGTACCGGCGTCCTCATGGCCATCTGCGAGGACGTGGACGAGAACCAGCTTCCTGCGTATCAGAAGCCGATTCTCATGGCATGGGTACGGCCCGAACGCGGTGGTATCGAGTGGAACGCGCGACCGTCCGCGCTGGAACTCGCATGAGGGCCGTGTGCACCGTCGTGGTTGTTCTCGCTGCGGCCGTGTGGACCCTCGTCGTGGCGTGGGCCGTCGCCCGGTTCGCCGCCTGATCCACCCTCAATCGGCCCCGCCCGCTGTGTCCGTACCCCGAGACCAACGGGCGGGGTCTTCTCCGATCGAACCCAACCCGTAAGGAGGATGGGATGAAAGTTGCCGAAAACCCGCTCAAATTCGCGTGGTTAGAGGTGACAGGGCTCTGCAATGAACTCTGTGACCACTGCTACGCGGACAGCGGTCCCAAGGGAACGCGCGGAACCATGACCGTGAAGGACTGGGTGCGCGTCATCTCGGAACTCTCCGAAATCGGTACGTGTGACGTTCAGTTCATCGGTGGGGAACCGGCCTTGTATCCGTACCTTCCCGCGCTGATCCGGCACGCGCACGCGTCCGGCCTGTCCGTCGAGATCTTCTCGAACATGACCCACATCCGCGCTGAACTGTGGAACGTGATCCGCGAGTGCGGGGTGAAAATCGCCACCTCGTACTACTCCGACAGCGCCGAGAAGCACGACGCCGTGACCAACCTCCGAGGCTCTCACAGGCGTACCCGGGCCAACATCGAAAAGGCGCTGAGTCTCGGTGTTCCGGTCCGAGGTGGAGTCGTCGCCGTGCACAGCGGACAGCGCGCGTTCGAAGCGACACAGGATCTGTTGAGTATCGGAGTCGAACAGGTCGGCGCAGACCGTATCCGCGCCTTTGGCCGGGGAAGCAGCGGAGCGGCGCCGAACATCGCTGATCTCTGCGGCCACTGTGCTCACGAGAAGTGCGCGATCGGTCCGGACGGCAACGTGTGGCCCTGCGTTCTCGGGCGCTTCCTGACCATCGGGAACGTCCGGGAATCGCCCCTGTCCGAAATCTGGGGTGGTCTTCGCATGGGAGAGGTACTGGCGGACATTCGCGCTGTCCTGGGCAACGGGGCACAGTCGTGCACGCCCCCTCAGTTCCTGCCCATGTGCGGCCCTTGCGGCCCGTGCCCACCGTCCGTGGGTCACTGCGACCCCAGCGAGGCCGACAACCCGGCTACGCTCGGCACGCCGTTTTAGTTCGCCGCGATGATCAGGAGCGCGCACATGGACGACCACGGAGACGACTTCGGGCCGTGGGGCTGGGAGAGCAACAGCACCGCCGTACAGAGGACCGAAGAAGAGTGGGCGATGATCGCTCGCTATGTCCGGCACGCGGCGAACAAGCTGAGCCCGGCACTTCCGCTCTGCCTTCCCGGTGAGCCTCAGGAGTGCGGTCGGCCCGCTCAGCAACACGTACTGGCGTGGTCGGCGCATCTCAAGGCTGTGGCACACCACCTGATCGAGCAGTACACGCCGAGTGAAGCTCGCGGCGCGCACGCGGCCGGCCCGCTGTATCAACGGAGGCTGGCCGAGCTGCGAGCCCACGACGGCTCGGAAACCGTCTCGTCCTGATCGACGCACCCCGGCCACGGCCCCGTCCGTACGTCTCTTCACGGCGTACGGACGGGGCTTTCCGCGTGCGCCTGCGACGCGCAGATAACCCCCCGTCCGGCGAAAGTCCCACCGTTGGACGAAAGTCCCACCCGCCTGGCCCCACCCCGTTCGACAGTGTCCGGTATGTCCATTTTTGTGTGGGTATTGGCTCGTCGGCTTACCCCCTCGGGCCTCGACCACTCCCACCCCTTGGAGGGCGTTGTGCGGCCTGAGGGCTACGACTACGACACCCACAGCAGGCTGGCCGGGCCGCTCACGGAGCCGGCCGCGTCGTACCGGGTGCAGTACATATCGCTGCTCTCCCGCGAGCCCCACCGAATACGCGCCGTCCTGCTGATGAGCCTCGCGCCGGTGCTGACGGCGCTGCTGCTCGTGTACCTCGTGTGGCCCAGCCACTGGGTGGAGCGCGAGGGGGGCGACGCGTGGATGGTCCACCTCGACATCGCGATGCTCATAGCCATCGGGCTGATCGAGCTGTTCATGGTCGTCAACGTGGCGTCCGTCGCGCACGCGACGCTGGTCGCCCGGGACCCCGTACCCGTCATACCCGAGAGTGGTACGCGCGTCGCGTTCCTGACGACGTACGTCCCCGGTCGTGAGCCCCTCGCGATGGTGCGGGCGACCCTTGAGGGCGCCGTACGGATCCACCACCGGGGGCCGCTGGACGTGTGGCTTCTCGACGAGGGGGACGACGGGCAGGCCAAGGCGCTCTGCGCGGAGCTGGGGGTGCGGCACTTCAGCCGCAAGGGTGTCCCGGAGTGGAACCGGGCCAAGGGGGTGCACAAGGCGCGGACCAAGCACGGCAACTACAACGCCTGGATCGCCGCGCACGGCGACGAGTACGACTTCTTCGCCTCCGTCGACACCGACCACGTACCCCACCCGGACTACCTCGAACGGATGATGGGCTACTTCCGGGACCCGGACGTCGCGTTCGTCGTAGGACCCCAGGTGTACGGGAACTACCACCATCCGGTGACGAAGGCCGCCGAGTCGCAGCAGTTCCTCTTCCACGCCCTGATCCAGCGCGCGGGCAACCGCTACCGGGCGCCGATGTTCGTCGGCACCAACAACGTCGTACGGATCGCGGCCGTGAAGCAGATCGGCGGGCTGTACGACTCGATCACCGAGGACATGGCGACCGGGTTCGAACTGCACCGGCGGCGCAACCCGGCGACCGGGCGCAAGTGGCGGTCGGTGTACACGCCGGACGTGCTGGCCGTCGGCGAGGGCCCCGCGTCCTGGACGGACTTCTTCACGCAGCAGCTGCGGTGGTCGCGCGGGACCTACGAGACGCTGTTCAAGCAGTACTGGAAGGCGCCGTTCACGATGCCTCCAGGAAGGCTGTTCTCGTACACGATGATGCTGGTCTACTACCCGATGACGGCCGTCAACTGGCTGCTCGGCATGGTGAGTTGCGTGCTGTTCCTGTGGTTCGGCGCGTCCGGCACCCAGGTCGCCGCGTCCGTGTGGCTGATGCTGTACAGCGACGCCGCCGCCCTCCAGATCGGCCTCTACCTCTGGAACCGGCGCCACAACGTCTCCCCGCACGAACCCGAGGGCTCCGGCGGGCTCGCCGGGATGGGCATGTCGGCCCTGTCCGCGCCGATCTACCTCAAGTCCTTCGGCGCGGCCCTGCTGCGCCGCCCCAGCCGGTTCGTCGTCACCCCGAAGGGCGCCGGCGTCAGCGCCGACCGGCTCATGACGTTCCGTATCCACCTCTTCTGGGCGGCCGTCCTCATCGCGTCCCTCGCCGCCTCCGCCGTCCTCGGCCACACCCACGTCGCCATGCGCACCTGGGCGGTCCTCGCGACGGCGATCTCCCTGGCGCCGCTCGCGGTGTGGATCGGCACGGGGGTGCGGCACCGGCTCGCCCGGCCCCGTACCCGTAGCTCTCTGGTGGTAGAGGCACCCGCCGTCGAACCCGCCCTCGCCCCCGTCTCCGGCACCCCGACAGGAGGCAACTAGCCATGGCCCTCCCGCAGAAGACCAAGAAGACCGTCCTGGGCATCGGCGGCGTCGCCATCCTCGCGAGCCTGAACGCGCCCGCCGCGCTGGACTTCGTCGGCGAGCAGTACCACGCGTACCGGATCGCCCAGCCCGAGTACCGGGCCAAGTACGGCAGTTGGGCCCAGGTCGACATCCCCGAGCAGTACCGCACCAACGCGATCCACGCGGCGCTGCTGCACACCGGGAAGGTCCTCATCGTCGCCGGGTCCGGCAACGAGCAGAAGAAGTTCGACGCCGGGTCCTTCGACACGGTGCTGTGGGACCCGAAGGCGAACACCTTCAAGAAGATCCCCACCCCGGAGGACTTCTTCTGCTCCGGACACGCCCAACTCCCCGACGGGCGGCTCCTGGTGGCGGGCGGCACGGCCCGCTACGAACTCCTCGACGGCGAGGTCCAGCGGGCCGCCGGCGGGATGCGCGTCAAGAACGAGAACCCCGACAAACCCATGGTCCTCAAGAAGGGCACCCGCTTCCGCTCGCCGTCCGGCGTCGAGTACGTCAGCAAGTTCGACGTCACCGTGCCCAAGGCCAAACGCGACTTCAAGGTGACCTACAACCGGCGCGGCGTCATGCAGCCCTGGCAGACGCGGGTCACCGCGAGCGAGGTCCGCGTCTTCGTCGAGGCCGCCGAGAGCGGGCCCATGTCCGTCACCGAGAAGCGCGCCCAGTACGAGATTGTCGGGCTCACCGGCAAGGACGCCGACAACACGTACGGGCTCAGCGAGAAGATCACCCTCGACAAGCAGGACTTCCAAGGCATCCGCGCCGCCTACGAGTTCGACCCCGTCGCCGAGCGGTACGTCCCCGTCGACCCGATGGCCAAGGCCCGCTGGTACCCGACCCTCGTCGGGCTCGACGACGGGCGCGTCCTCGCGGTCTCCGGGCTCGACGACGTCGGCGTGGTCGACCCCGGGGACAACGAGATCTACGACCCGCGCACCAAGAAGTGGACGCCGGGGCCCAAGCGGTACTTCCCCACCTATCCGGCGCTGTTCCTCACCAAGGGCGGGAAGCTGTTCTACCCCGCCTCCAACGCCGGGTACGGGCCCGCCGACCAGGGGCGCGAGCCGGGGATCTGGGACCTGAGGACCAACACGTTCCAGAAGGTGCCGGGGCTCAAGGACGCGGACGCCACGGAGACTTCGGCGTCCGTGCTGCTGCCTCCGGCGCAGGACCAGAAGGTGATGATCCTCGGCGGCGGGGGAGTGGGGGAGTCGAAGAAGTCGACGTCCCGGACGGCCGTGGTGGACCTGAAGGAGGACAACCCCTCTTTCAAGGACGGGCCCAACTTGCCCCAAGGGACCCGGTACTTGAACAGCGTCATCATGCCGGACGACACCGTCTTCACCTCCAACGGCTCCTCCGACTACCGGGGGCGCAGCGCCAGCAACATCCTCAAGGCGCAGTTCTACGACCCCAAGGGCAACGTCTTCCGGGAGGCCGCCGAACCCGTCGTCGGCCGCAACTACCACTCCGAGGCCCTGCTGCTGCCCGACGGGCGGGTCGCCACCTTCGGCTCCGACCCCCTCTACGACGATCAACAGAACACGAAACTCGGGCACTTCGA
Organism: Streptomyces niveiscabiei; assembly: GCF_033794345.1. Taxonomy (NCBI): domain Bacteria; kingdom Bacillati; phylum Actinomycetota; class Actinomycetes; order Kitasatosporales; family Streptomycetaceae; genus Streptomyces; species Streptomyces niveiscabiei. Next base: position 33,081 of record NZ_JARAYJ010000038.1, on the reverse strand, counting down.
GCAGCGCATGGAGGTCTTCACGCCGCCCGCGCTGCACAAGAACGGCAAGGACCGGCCCGTCCTCGACGACGGCCCCGGGCTGCTGCCCGACGACCGCAAGGTCACCTACCGCACCGACCACCCCGAGCGGATCGTCTCCGCCCGGCTGATGCGGCCCAGCGCCGTCACCCACACCACCGACGTCGAACAGCGGTCCATCGCGCTGGAGTTGACGAAGGAGGGGCGGGCCGTCACGTTCACCGTCCCGGACGACCCGGCGCTGGTGCCGCCCGGCTGGTACATGCTGTTCGCGACGGACGCGGCGGGGACACCGTCGGAGGCGAAGTGGATCCAGGTCAAGTGAGCGCCCTCCACCGCGAGTTGCGTCACTTCGAGTTGCGCGCCAGTTCCAGCGCGTACGCCGGCCACCACTGGCCCGCGTCCGGGCCGCCCTCGCACGTGCCGTCCGACTCACCCGGCCGCTTGATCCACAGGTAGGCATCCAGAGCGGGTTCCCCGGTTTCGGTGGTCGGCCGGGTGCCCAGGGCCCGCCCCGGAGGGTTGCACCACACCCCCGGGAGCGGGCCGTTGCCGTTGCGGCTGGTGTCGATCACGAAGTGTTTTCCGCCGAGCCGGGCGGACAGGTCGAGGCCGTAGCGCTTGACCGCGTCGTCCGGCTGGAAGTTGGAGACGTTCAGGGCGAAGCCGTCGGCCGCGTCGACGCCGGACCGCTTCAGCGGCTCGACCAGCTTCCCGGGCTCGCGGATCCAGGAGGGGTTGCCGGCGTCCAAGTACACCTTCGTACCGGGCTGTCGCTTCAGCCGCGTGATCGCCGCCGCCAGCAACTGCTCGCGCTCGTCGTGGTACTCACCCGGCGTACACCCGTCCACGATGTGCGCGACCGCGTCCGGCTCCAGGACCACCAGCGCCTTCGCGTCCCCGATCGCCGACGCGAACCTGCCGATCCACGCGAGGTAGGCGCCGCCGTCCGCCGCGCCGCCCGCCGAGTGCTGGCCGCAGTCGCGGTGGGGGATGTCGTACGCGACGAACAGCGCCGTACGGCCGTCGCGGGCCGCCGCGGTCGTCGCCGCGGTCACCGCCGGGCCGGGGTCGATCTCGCCGGCCGGCCACAGGGCTGCGGGCTGGTCGGCGATCCTGCGCAGCAGCTCCGCGTCCGAGGCGCGGCCCTCGCGCCGCCACAGCTGGATCTGCCGGGCGGCGTTGCTGTCGGGGTCCACCCAGAAGGGGTTCTTCCCGGCGGCGCGCCCCGGGGGTTTCACCACCGACGCCTCCTCGGCCGCGGGGGAGGAGGAGCAGGCGGCGGTGGGCGAGAGGAGGGCGAGGGCGACGAGGGCGACGAGTGCGTGGGCTGGACGGGACATGCCGCTCCCTGCGAACGGGGGGTGGGGGACCCTCGTTGCATAACGCGTAAAAGGTGACCCACCAAGCCGAACCGCCGCCCGTCCGGGGAACATCGCTCAGGAAGCGGTTCCCGGCGCTGTCCCCGGCCCGGTGCGTGAGACGTGGCTGACCGGAATGTGACCGGCGGGTAGGGTCTGATGCCGTGCCGAAGCCCCTCAGTCTCCCCTTCGACCCCATCGCCCGCGCGGACGAGCTCTGGAAGCAGCGGTGGGGGAGCGTGCCGTCCATGGCCGCGATCACCTCGATCATGCGGGCCCAGCAGATCCTGCTGGCCGAGGTCGACGCGGTGGTGAAACCGTACGGGTTGACGTTCGCGCGCTACGAGGCCCTGGTCCTGCTGAACTTCTCCAGAGCCGGCGAACTCCCCATGTCCAAGATCGGCGAACGCCTCATGGTCCACCCCACCTCGGTCACCAACACGGTCGACCGCCTGGTGAAGTCCGGCCTCGTCGCCAAACGCCCCAACCCCAACGACGGCCGCGGCACCCTCGCGTCCATCACGGACAAGGGCCGCGAAGTCGTCGACACCGCCACCCGCGACCTCATGGCGATGGACTTCGGCCTCGGCGTCTACGACGCGGAGGAGTGCGCGGAGATCTTCGCGATGCTGAGACCGCTGCGGGTGGCTTCGGGGGACTTCGAGGAGGAGTAGGGTTTTCGTGCCAGAGCGCGTGTCCCCGCAGACGCGGGGGTGTTCCGCGTGCCGACCCGCTACCGCGTGACGGCCTGCGTTGGTCCCCGCCGCTGCGGGGGTTGGTGGCCCGGTTAGGCTCGTTCGCATGAAAAAATCTGTGCTGGTCCGCTACCGCGTCATGGCCTACGTCACCGGTGTCCTGCTGGTCCTGCTGACCCTCGGTGTCATCGGCAAGTACGTGTTCGAGATGGACGGCGCGGACGGCTTCACGTCGGTCGTCGGGATCGCGCACGGCTGGCTCTACATCATCTACCTCGTCTTCGCCTTCGACCTCGGCTCCAAGGCGAAGTGGCCGGTCAAGAAGCAGCTGTGGGTCCTGCTCGCCGGCACCATCCCCACGGCGGCGTTCTTCGTCGAGCGCAAGGTCAGCCACGAACTGGAGGCCAAGCTGACCGAGGGGGCGCCGGCCGCCGCCAAGGTGTGACCGCGGGGCGCCCGCGCGCCCCGGTCACCCCCCTTCCGCCGCCGCGGGCAGTCCGCCCAGCAGCAGGCGGGCGAAGCTCTGGACCCACGCCTCGTTCACCGGCTCCGCGCTGACCAGGGTGCGGTGGACGACCGCTCCGGCGACGACGTCGAAGATGAGGTCGGCCGTGTCCGTGGCGTGCTCGCTGTCGGGCTCGCGAGGGATCTCGCCGCGCGCCTGGGCGCGGGCCCGGCCCTCCAGGACGAGGCGTTTCTGCCGGTCGACGATGGACCCGCGGATCCGGGCGCGCAGCGCCTCGTCCCGGGTGGATTCCGCGACGACGGCCATCAGCCCGCTCTTGGCCTCCGGCCGCGCCAGGATCGCCGCGAACTGGAGGACCACCCCTTCGAGGTCCGCCGTGAGGCTGCCCCGGTCGGGCAGGCGGAGTTCGTCGAAGAGTTCGGCGACGGCGTCGACGACGAGTTCGTTCTTGCCGGTCCAGCGGCGGTAGAGGGTGGTTTTCGCGACGCCGGCCCGGGTGGCGACGTCCCCCAGCGTGAGTTTGGACCAGCCCAGGTCCACCAGGGCCTCCCGCGTCGCGGCCAGGATCGCGGCGTCCGCGGTGGCGCTGCGCGGACGGCCCGGGCGGGGGGCGGGGCTGCGGCTCTGCATCGGACGACCATAGCGGCCGGTTCCGGGCGCCCGGCCCCCGCGCCGTAATTCGGTGGAGCCCTGTGAACGGCCCAGGCGAAGATTGTGGAGTCGTGAGGGAGATCACCGGGAAGGACTCCCGCGAGGCGCACGGCGCGCATTACGCTACGGGTCGTAGCGAAAGCTCGGCAGGGCCCCGGCACGGCACGCGACGGACGTACGCGAGCGGTGCGGGACCGGAGGTCCGGACGGCACGCGGGGTGGGGACCCGGCGGCGTACGGCGGACCGCTCGGGCTTTCGGCATCTACGGCGGTTCCGGGACCGGTGGGCGCTTGCCCGCGAACCCGCCGGGGCAAACGCGCCCCCGGCGCGACAAGGCTCACGGACCGCTTTTCGCACAGGCGCCGGCTCGGGGGAGGATAGACGCATGCAGCCACGGAACATGTCCATGAGCGGAGTCGTCGACCTCGCCGCGGTGAAGGCGGCCCAGGAGGCCAAGGCGAAGGCGGAGCAGGCGCGCGCCGAAACGGCCCGCCAGGGCGGCGCGGGGGCGATCTCCCCGGCCGACCTCGTGATCGACGTCGACGAGGCCGGGTTCGAGAGCCAGGTCATCCAGCGGTCCGCCGAGGTCGCGGTCGTCATCGACTTCTGGGCCGAGTGGTGCCAGCCCTGCAAGCAGCTCAGCCCGGTCCTGGAGCGCCTCGCGGTCGAGTACGACGGCAGGATCCTGCTCGCCAAGATCGACGTCGACGCCAACCAGATGCTGATGCAGCAGTTCGGCATCCAGGGCATCCCGGCCGTCTTCGCCGTGGTGGCGGGCCAGGCGCTCCCCCTCTTCCAGGGTGCCGCCCCCGAGACGCAGATCCGCCAGACCCTCGACCAGTTGGTCCAGGTCGCCGAGGAGCGCTTCGGCATCACGGGCCTGTCGGTCGACCCGGACGCGGAGCCCGGCGCGGCCCCCGCGACGCCGGTGGAGGCCCCGGCGGGGCCGTACGACGGTCTGCTCGCCGCCGCCGTCGAGGCGCTGGACGCCGGGGACCTGGGCGGCGCCGTACGGGCGTACCAGAACGTGCTGGCCGACGACCCGGGCAACGAGGAGGCGAAACTCGGGCTCGCGCAGGCCGAGTTGCTCCAGCGTGTCCAGGGCCTCGACCCGCAGGCCGTCCGCCGGGACGCGGCCGAGAAGCCGGGCGACGCGGCGGCCCAGCTCGCCGCCGCCGACCTGGATCTGGTGGGCGGTCACGTCGACGACGCGTTCGGGCGGCTCATCGAGACGGTCCGGCGCACGGTCGGTGACGATCGGGACGCCGTACGGGTCCGGCTGCTCGAACTCTTCGAGGTGATCGGCCCCGACGACCCCCGGGTCGCGGGGGCGCGGCGCGCGCTGGCCCGCGCGCTGTTCTGACCAGTCGCTAAACCCGCCGGTACCGAGGGGCCGGAGTGAAAGTTCGGTCGGCTGGACGCTTTTGCGGCCACGCTTTGCCAAATCTTGGTAAACGTGGCCGCTGTTACTTCCAGTAAGTCGGGACTGTTGGTCTGCCGGACTCTGTCCCACTGTCACGCGATTTGTCCTGGGCAAGGATGTCGCGCTCGGTCGCCGGTCGAGACCTGTGGGTCGTCGGACGGTTATCCGGCCGTTACTAGCCAGTAACGAACCCCCTTGTGCGGGCGGCGAGAATGCACCACGATCGGCGACGCTCGGTCCATTCCCGTTCCCCGGCAGCCGGTCGGGACACGGGCCTGATGGGTCCCCACCGGGCAGAGCCGACGGCGACGTCGCCGGCTCTTGAGGGCAGGGGGGTCTTCGCCCGCGGGCGGAGCCTGTCCGGCAAGGTTGCGCGTGATGCGTGTCAGGCGCGACCGAGTGGTAGTCGCTCGGGGGTGATCGCCGGTGATTTCAGGCGCGGTTCGCGCTTCCGAGCACAGGCGCTCCCCTTCCCGAGGACGTAGCACTTCTCCCATCCCTGCCCGTCCGAGCCGCCGTCCACGGGGCTCGTCGGAGCGGGATGTACGTCCGAGAAGGAGGAAATGATGGAGTCCCAGGTGCGTGGCGGGACCAGATGGAAGCGGTTCGCTGTGGTCATGGTGCCCAGCGTCGCCGCCGCAGCATGTGTGGGTGTCGGTCTCGCGCAGGGCGCCCTCGCGGCGTCGTTCAGCGTTTCTGGCCAGGAGTTCAAGGTCAGTGCCGACCACCTCGAAGGCTGGGGCTTCGCCCAGTACGGCGGCATGGACACCGGCTACACGGACACGGACGGCAAGAACAAGACCGCCCGTCCAGTCGCGATCTCGTCGTTCGACCACGCCAAGATCACGAAGATGTGCCAGTCGGTCGCGACCAAGATCCCGCTCATAAACAAGACGGTCTACCTCCGTCTTGAGGCGGGACCCAACGAGAACCGCAAGGTCGAAGCCGACAACCTGTACATCGACGTCGCCCAGCTCGACGCGAACGCGACGTTCAAGAACATCGACATCGGCGTCGCGGTCAAGGACAAGAGCCGTGGCCCCGCGCTCCGCGAGGGCGACAGCGTGCTGCCGGGAGGCTTCTCCCAGCAGGCGGAAGAGGCCGATCTGACGGACGTCAAGCAGACCGCTTGGGCGACCACGGCCGGCACGTTCAAGCTCAACGGCCTGTCGATGCGACTCGGTATCGACAACCCCAAGATGGAGTGCTTCTAAGGAGCACTCCGGGGCGGCTGAACCGTCCTGAAGGGGCGGGGGAGCCCCGGCTTCCCCGCCCTCTGGGTCCCGGCCATGCGCCGGGTCCCGCCACAGACTCATTCCGGCTTCTCCACGTCCTACGGCCGAGCCGGTACGTACCTCCACCGGACCCAGGGAGCTGTTTTCCATGAGTGCCGAGACTCCGGTCCAGCGCGTCGGGGCCTTCACCCGGCTGCGTCTGCGATTCCGCGCCTGGCGGGGCAGTCGGCCGTTCTGGGCGGGTCTGTTCACCCTGCTCGGCGGGGTACCGATCGCCTACTTCCCGTATGCGACGCTCAAGCTGGGCACGATGTCGATCGCCATGTCGACGACCGCGGGCGCCGGCTCGCTCATCATCGGCGTCCTGCTGTTCACCCTCGGACTCACGATGTGGTTCCAGCAGGCCACCCGGGTCTTCGCCGGGGTCGCGTCCATCCTGCTCGCACTGGTGTCGCTGGTGGTATCCAACATCGGCGGCTTCATCATGGGCTTCCTGCTCGCGCTGATAGGTGGCGCGCTGGCCCTCTCCTGGATGCCCGGTCGGCCCGCCGATCCCGCCGCGGGCGGCGGGGAGCCGGGCTCCGGGGACCCAGCCGAGGACCGCGCGCCCGATTCCGGTTCGGACCTGCCCGAGGCGCCGCAGCAGCCGTACGGGACGCCGGGCGACGGTGCTTTCGGCTCCGCGGACGGCGCGCGGGCCGAGGACCCCAAGGGAGTTCACCATGTCGGATGACGAGGCCCGCAGCGACATTCCTGCGGCCCTCAGAGCCGGGACGGGGCCGCGGCACGCGGCCCCCAGGAAGCCGCTGCTGACCCGGCTCCATGTGCCCGCGGGCAAGGCGATAGCCCTCGCGGCCATGCCGACGGCGGTGCTCATGGGGATGGGCTTCACGCCGACGCTGGCCCGCGCCGAGGATCATCCGGCCGCGTCCAACAGCCAGCAGGCCGAGGAGTACAAGAAGTGCGTCGCGGCGCTGGAGGCGGAGGACGCCTCGCCGTCGCCCACGCCGTCCGCCTCGGCTTCCGAGGACTCGGGCAAGGAAGACGACTCGGACAAGGACTCGGACAAGGACTCGGGCAAGGGGGAGTCGAAGGACGACCCGGCCGGCAAGGGGGACTCCCCGTCGTCGAATTCAGGGTCTGACGACAAGAGCGAGCCGAGCCCCTCGCCGTCCGCCTCCGCCTCGGCTTCCACTCCTGCGAAGGAGGACGCCTCCGGTGCCTCCTCGCCGTCTCCTTCGCCGTCCGCGGGTTCCGGAAGCGAGAAGACCGACGGGGGCGGGCTGCTGGAGACCATCGGGGACGCCATCAGTGACATCTTCACCGGTGGGTCCGGCTCGGACGCGGCTTCCGGTACGTCCTCGCCGTCTCCCTCCCCGTCCGCCTCCACGGGCGGGGAGTCGACCGACGCCGGCTCAGGGGCGGGGTCGGCCGCCGCGAAGAAGCCCTCCGAGGCGTCCAGTTCTCCGAAGGCTTCCTCCGGGGACACCTCCGCCAAGAAGGACGACGAGAAGGCCGGCGAGAAGGACACCGAGGAGACGGAGAAGGCCGACGAGGACAAGGCGTCCGCCTCGCCCAGCCCCTCGCCGAGTGCCGGTACGGACGTCGACGACTGCAAGGTCTCCACGGACGCCGTCGCCGACGGTCGCGACAACAAGCTCCTCCTGCCGGAGGATCCCTGGATCCTGGAGGCCAGCGGGCTGACGCTGGACGGCGCGGACTACCAGGGCATCGTCGAGGTGACGACGTCCAGCGGGGTGAAGAAGAAGGTGCTCAAGTACGTCGTCTCCAAGAGCACCAAGATCGTCGATCTGCACCAGATCGTGAAGGACAAGAACGCCGGCAAGACGTACCACGTCCAGAGTGCCAAGGGGGCGGAGTCCACCATCACCGACGGCGCCACCACGATGTACACCGAGAGCATCTCCGGCAACCTCTTCGGGCTGCTCCCGGTGACGTTCACGCCCGACAATCCGCCGCCGCTGAACATCCCCTGGATCTACTTCAGCAACGTCAAGGTCGTCCAGGCCGGGCAGTTCGGCGGGACCCTGCACATTCCGGGTATGCACCAGTCGATCACGTGAGCAATTGATCTTTTCCGGGAGCCGCACAGGAGTGGTGGCCCGGTTCCCTTCCGAATCGCCGGGGGAGCCGGGCCATCGCTCTTTGTCGGGGGCATGATCGTTTTGTGGGGGATGTGTGCGGGAGTTCGCGCGGAGGGGGCGGCTGTTCCGGGTTGTGGGGTTCCACCCGTCACGCCGGCAGCTCTACCTCACCAGTGAGGCGCTGGCGCCGAGTACGAGGTGATGGGCGATCGGGAGGCTCTGTACGACGCGTCTCTGCCCTGGCCGCCAGAGTTCCCCGCGCAGTGGGGGACCGTCGGCTGAAACCACTGAGGGCGCCCCCCCGTCCAACAGGGAGCGCCCTCAGGGTCGTTCAGGCCGGGATCAGTCCGTCGGGGTGCCCGCGATGTGGTGGACGCGGAGCATGTTCGTGGTGCCGGGGACGCCGGGCGGGGAGCCGGCGGTGATGATGACCGTGTCGCCGGGGGTGAAGCGGTTGATCTTGGCGATCTCCTGGTCGACCATCTCGACCATTTCGTCGGTGGAGTTGACGAAGGGGACCACGTGGGACTCGACGCCCCAGCTCAGGGTGAGCTGGTTGCGGGTGTTCTCGTCCGTGGTGAAGGCGATGATGGGCTGCTGGGCGCGGTAGCGGGACAGGCGGCGGGCCGTGTCGCCGGACTGCGTGAAGGCGACCAGGCCACGGCCACCGAGGAAGTCGGCGATCTCGCAGGCGGCGCGGGCGACGGAACCACCCTGCGTGCGCGGCTTCTTGCCGGGGACGAGGGGCTGGAGGCCCTTGGAGAGGAGCTCCTGCTCGGCCGCCGTGACGATCTTCGACATCGTCTTGACGGTCTCGATCGGGTACGCGCCGACGGAGGACTCGGCGGACAGCATGACCGCGTCCGCCCCGTCGAGGATCGCGTTGGCGACGTCGGACGCCTCGGCGCGGGTCGGCCGGGAGTTGGTGATCATCGACTCCATCATCTGGGTCGCGACGATCACCGGCTTCGCGTTGCGCCGGCACAGCTCGATGAGCCGCTTCTGCACCATGGGGACCTTCTCGAGCGGGTACTCGACGGCGAGGTCGCCACGGGCGACCATCACGCCGTCGAACGCCATCACGACGTCCTCCATGTTCTCCACCGCCTGCGGCTTCTCCACCTTGGCGATGACGGGGACGCGGCGCCCCTCCTCGTCCATCACGCGGTGGACGTCGGCGACGTCCTTCGCGTCGCGGACGAAGGACAGCGCGACCATGTCGCAGCCCATGCGCAGCGCGAAGCGCAGGTCCTCGATGTCCTTGTCGGACAGCGCGGGCACGTTCACCGCGGCGCCCGGCAGGTTGATGCCCTTGTGGTCGGAGATGACGCCGCCCTCGACGACGGTCGTCCGCACCCGGGGCCCGTCCACCGCGAGGACCTTCAGCTCGACGTTGCCGTCGTTGATGAGGATCTGGTCGCCGGGCGCCACGTCACCGGGCAGGCCCTTGTACGTCGTACCGCAGATCGTCTTGTCGCCCGGGACGTCCTCGGCGGTGATGGTGAACTCGTCACCGCGCACCAGCTCGACGGGGCCCTCGGCGAAGGTCTCCAGGCGGATCTTGGGGCCCTGGAGGTCGGCGAGGACGCCGATCGCGCGGCCGGCCTCCTTGGAGGCGGCGCGGACCCGGTCGTACCGGCCCTGGTGCTCGGCGTGGGAGCCGTGGCTGAAGTTGAAACGGGCCACGTTCATGCCGGCCTCGATCAGCGACACCAGCTGGTCGTGGGAGTCGACCGCGGGGCCGAGAGTACAGACGATTTTCGAACGGCGCATGAGTCGATCCTATCGGTTTGTTTCGCTACGGAATATTCCGTCTGGCGGAATGTACAAATGGGCGGGTTCGCGCTCAGTTGCCTACCGACGGGTCCGGATTTCCAGCACCGGTTCCGACGACGGCGTACGTCTGTGTCGCTATCTCCAGTTCCTCGTCCGTCGGCACGACGGCCACCGCCACCCGCGCACCCTCCGGCGAGATCAGCCGCGACCCGTCGCCGCGTACGGCGTTGCGCGCCGGGTCCACCGCGAGGCCGAGCCCCTCCAGGCCCGCCAGCGCCGCCGCCCGCACCTCCGCCGCGTTCTCCCCGACCCCGGCCGTGAACGCGACGGCGTCGACCTTTCCGAGCACCGCGTAATACGCCCCGATGTACTTCTTCAGCCGGTGGACGTAGATCTCGAAGGCGAGTTCCGCCGCCTGGTCGCCCGCGTCGATACGCCGCCGGATCTCCCGCATGTCGTTGTCGCCGCAGAGCCCGACGAGCCCGCTCCTCTTGTTGAGGAGAGTGTCGATGTCGTCCGTGGACATTCCGCCAACCCGCGCCAAATGGAAGATGACGGCGGGGTCCAGGTCACCGGAACGCGTACCCATCACGAGCCCCTCCAAAGGCGTCAGCCCCATCGAGGTGTCCACGCACCGCCCGCCCCGCACGGCGGACGCCGACGCCCCGTTGCCCAGGTGCAGCACGATCACGTTCACCTCCTCCGGCGCCTTCCCCAGCAACTCGGCCGTCGCCCGGGACACGTACGCGTGCGACGTGCCGTGGAAGCCGTAGCGGCGGATGCGGTGCTCGTCCGCCGTCGCCACGTCGATCGCGTACCGGGCCGCCGACTCCGGCATCGTCGTGTGGAACGCCGTGTCGAAGACGGCGACCTGCGGGAGGTCCGGGCGCAGCGCCTGGGCCGTGCGGATGCCCGTCAGGTTCGCCGGGTTGTGCAGCGGGGCGACCGGGATGAGGCGCTCGATCTCCGCGAGCACGGCCTCGTCGATCACCGTCGGCTGCGTGAACGTCTGGCCGCCGTGCACCACGCGGTGGCCGATCGCCGCCAGCTCGGGGGAGTCGAGGCCCAGGCCGTCCGCCGCCAGCTCCTCGGCGACGGACTTCAGCGCCGCCCCGTGGTCCGGGATCGGGCCGGTGCGCTCGCGCGTGACGTCGCTCGTCAGGTCCGTGTGCTTCAGGCGGGACGTCTCCTCGCCGATCCGCTCCACCAGGCCCGCCGCCAGACGGCTGCCGTCGGCCATGTCGAGGAGCTGGTACTTGACCGACGAGGAGCCGGAGTTGAGGACGAGGACACGGGTCGCGGTCACTGGGCTGCCTTCTCTGCGAGCGGGGTCTGGGCCTGGATCGCCGTGATGGCGACGGTGTTGACGATGTCCTGGACCAGCGCGCCCCGGGACAGGTCGTTGACCGGCTTGCGCAGCCCCTGGAGGACGGGCCCGACCGCGATCGCGCCGGCCGACCGCTGCACCGCCTTGTACGTGTTGTTGCCGGTGTTGAGGTCCGGGAAGATCAGCACCGTCGCCTGCCCCGCCACCTCCGAGCCGGGCAGCTTGGTCGCCGCGACCGTCGGCTCCACCGCCGCGTCGTACTGGATCGGCCCCTCGATCTTCAGGTCGGGACGGCGCGCGCGCACCAGCTCGGTCGCCGCGCGGACCTTGTCGACGTCCGCGCCCGAACCGGACGTCCCCGTCGAGTACGACAGCATCGCGATCCGGGGTTCCACACCGAACTGCGACGCCGTCGCCGCCGCCTGGATCGCGATGTCCGCGAGCTGCTCGGCGTCCGGGTCGGGGTTCACCGCGCAGTCGCCGTACACCAGGACCTTGTCGGCGAGGCACATGAAGAACACCGACGACACGATCGACGCCTCGGGCTTCGTCTTGATGATCTCGAAGGACGGGCGGATCGTGGCCGCCGTGGAGTGGACCGAGCCGGAGACCATGCCGTCGGCCAGGCCCTCCTTCACCATCAGCGTGCCGAAGTAGTTGACGTCCGAGACGACGTCGTACGCCAGCTCGGCCGTCACGCCCTTGTGCGCGCGCAGGGACGCGTACGTCTCCGCGAAGGCGTCCCGCAGCTCGCTCGTCGCCGGGTCGATCAGCTGGGCGTCGCCGAGGTCGATGCCCAGGTCGGCGGCCTTCTTGCGGATCTGGTCGACCGGGCCCAGGAGCGTCAGGTCGCACACCGCGCGGCGCAGCAGGACCTCCGCCGCGTGCAGGACGCGCTCCTCCGTGCCCTCCGGGAGGACGACGCGGCGGCGGTCCGAGCGGGCCTGCTCCAGGAGCTTGTGCTCGAACATCATCGGCGTCACGCGGTCGCTGCTCGGGGCGGAGACGCGGGTGAGCAGGTCGGCGGTGTCGACGTACCGCTCGAACAGGCCGAGCGCAGTCTCCGCCTTGCGCGGGGTGGCCGCGCCGAGCTTGCCCTCCAGGGAGAAGAGCTGCTCGGCGGTCGGGAAGCTGTTCCCTCGCACGGACAGCACCGGCGTACCCGGCGCGAGGCGCGCCGCCAGCGTCAGGATGTGCTCGTCCGGCACCTCGTCCAGCGTCAGCAGCACGCCCGCGATCGGCGGGGTCCCGGCGCTGTGCGCGGCCAGTGCGCCGACGACCAGGTCCGCGCGGTCGCCCGGCGTCACCACCAGGCACCCCGGGGTCAGGGCCGCGAGGAAGTTCGGCAGCATCGCGCCGCCGAAGACGAAACCGAGCGCGTCGCGGGCGAGCCCCGAGTCGTCGCCCAGCAGGACCCGCGCGCCCAGCGCGTGCTGCACCTGGGAGACTGTCGGCGCGGAGAGCGCCGGCTCGTCCGGCAGGACGTGACACGGCACCGGGAGCCTGTTCGCGAGGCGGTCGGCTATCTCGTCACGGTCCTCGCGGGCCACCCTGTTCACGACCATCGCCAGCACGTCGCAGCCCAGGCCGTCGTACGCGCGGAACGCGTTGTGGGTCTCCGCGCGCACCGACTCCGCGGTCTGCCGACGGCCGCCGACCACCGGGATCACCGACGCGCCGAACTCGTTCGCCAGGCGGGCGTTCAGCGACAGTTCGTCCGGGAACTGGGTGTCCGCGTAGTCCGTGCCGAGGACCAGGACGACGTCGTACTCCCGCGCGACCTTGTGGAAGCGGTCCACCAGCGTCGACACCAGCTCGTCCGTGCCCCGCTCGGCCTGGAGCGTCGACGCCTCGTGGTAGTCCATGCCGTACACCGACGACGGGTCCTGCGCCAGGCGGTAGCGGGCGCGCAGGAGCTCGAAGAGGCGGTCCGGGCCGTCGTGGACCAGCGGGCGGAACACGCCCACGCGGTCCACCTGGCGGGTCAGCAGCTCCATGACCCCCAGCTCGACGACCTGGCGGCCGTCGCCGCGGTCGATCCCGGTCACGTACACGCTGCGCGTCACCCGTCGTCTCCATTTCTTCGGTCTGTTGTGAGGGGATCGTTCCGGGCGGCCCGATCGGTTCACGAAGAGTCACCCACACAGGTGAGCAGAACCCTCTTGACAATACCCTTGGGCCTGGATAAGGCGCCCGCCAGTCCAAGGGCGGACACAGCGGCATGAAAGAATCCAAGAAGTCTCATCGGTACCCATCAGCGAGCAGGAGACACAGCACGATGCGCATCGGAGTACTCACAGCGGGCGGCGACTGCCCCGGCCTGAACGCAGTGATCCGGTCGGTCGTGCACCGGGCGATCGACAACTACGGCGACGAGGTCATCGGCTTCGAGGACGGCTACTCCGGCCTCCTCGACGGCCGCTACCGCGCCCTCGACCTGGAGTCCGTCAGCGGCATCCTCGCCCTCGGCGGCACCATCCTCGGCTCGTCCCGCCTGGAGCGCGACCGCCTGCGCGAGGCGTGCGAGAACGCCTCCGACATGATCCACGAGTTCGGCATCGACGCGCTCATCCCCATCGGCGGCGAAGGCACCCTCACCGCCGCGCGCATGCTGTCCGACGCCGGCCTTCCCGTCGTCGGCGTACCGAAAACCATCGACAACGACATCTCCTCCACCGACCGCACCTTCGGCTTCGACACCGCCGTCGGCGTCGCCACGGAGGCCATGGACCGCCTGAAGACCACCGCCGAGTCCCACCAGCGCGTCATGGTCGTCGAGGTCATGGGCCGGCACGCCGGGTGGATCGCCCTCGAATCCGGCATGGCCGCCGGCGCGCACGGCATCTGCCTCCCCGAGCGGCCCTTCGACCCCGCCGACCTCGTCAAGATGGTCGAGGAGCGCTTCGCGCGCGGCAAGAAGTTCGCCGTCATCTGCGTCGCCGAGGGCGCCCACCCCGCCGAGGGCTCCATGGACTACGGCAAGGGCGCCATCGACCAGTTCGGCCACGAACGCTTCCAGGGCATCGGTACGGCGCTCGCGCGCGAGCTGGAGCGGCGGCTCGGCAAGGAGGCGCGGCCGGTGATCCTCGGGCACGTCCAGCGCGGGGGGACCCCCACCGCGTACGACCGCGTCCTGGCCACCCGCTTCGGGTGGCACGCCGTCGAGGCCGCGCACCGGGGGGAGTTCGGCCGGATGACCGCCCTGCGCGGCACCGACGTCGTCATGGTCCCGCTCGCCGAGGCGGTCACCGAGCTGAAGCGCGTCCCCGTCGACCGGATGGACGAGGCCGAGTCGGTCTTCTAGGCGCCGCTTTCGGGCAGGCTTCGTGCATGGACGCTCTGTACGAAGCCGGCGGCACCCTCGACGAACACGCCCGCGCGCGCCTTCTGGCCCCCAACTTCTGGCACCTCGCCACGGTCGGGCCGGACGGCGCGCCTCAAGTCTCGCCCATGTGGGCGGACTTGGTGGATGACCATGTGGTCGTCAACACGTCCATCGGGCGGGTGAAGGAGCGGAACCTGCGGCGCAATCCGTGGGTTTCGCTGTCCCATCACGATCCGCAGAATCCGTACGACCGGGTGGAGATCCGGGGGCGGGTGGTGCGGTTCGTGGAGGGGGAGGAGGCGGAGCGGGGGATGGACCGGCTCACTCAGAAGTATCTGGGGGTGGAGCGGTATCCGTGGTTGATGGAGGGGGAGCGGAGGGTGGGGCTGGTGATTGAGCCGGTGCGGGTGCGGCATGTGGTGGGGGTGGAGCCGTTTCCGGTGGGGTCAGGGGGGTAGGGCGGCGGCTCGGGTACGGGCTTGTGCGGCTTCGGTGGGGGAGTTGGCCAGGGTGTACGCCTCGGCGGCCTCCAGGAGGAGGGCGCGTGTGTCGGTGGCCGGGCTGACCTCGGCCAGGGCTTCGAGGGTGGAGCCGACCCAGTACCAGTTCTCGAACTCCCGGTAGAGCTCCAACGCTTCGCTGTACGCCTCGATCGCTTCCTCGGTCCGTCCGGCCGCGCGCAGACTGCCACCGAGGTAGTAGAGAAGCAGTGCCATGCCCACCCGGTCCGCGACGGCCTGGAACAGTTCACGGGAACGGATGTGGGCGTCGATCGCTTCGTCCGTCCGTCCGATCCTCAGGAGAGAGATGCCGACGTTGATCAGTGTTCTCGCCTCATTGAGGAGGCTCCCGCCAGCCTGGAATAGATCCCTCGCCTTCATGCCGGCGTCCAGAGCCTCCTCGTTCAGGCCTGCCTCGGTAAGTGCCGCGCTGAGGTTGGACCATGCCATGGCGGCGGTGCTGCGGCGTCCCCCGGCAGCCTGGAACAGGTGGAGCGAGCGCGTGTGGGCGTCGACCGATTCCTCGTACCGGCCGGTCCGGAACAGGCCGGTGCCGAGGTTTCCCCACGCAATGGCCTCGGTGTAGGGGTCCCCCATGCGCTGTGCGGCTTCCTTCGCGGCCCGGCTCACAGCGACCATGTCCTCGTAGTACCGCCGCCAGTCCAGGTACGTCCACAACAGCCAGACCAGTTCCGCCACCTGAATCGCATGTTGTTCCTCGCGGGCCCATTCCGCCACCGCGACGAGTCCCGCACGTTCGCTGTCACACCACGCGAGAGCCTCCTCCCGGCTCCCCAGCAACTCGGGTACGTCCTTCCGGGGCCGCCACTGGAGCCAAGCGTCGGCCGCCCCCAACCACCGTGTGTAGTACGCCAGAAGCCGTTCCCGAGCCGCCCCCGCCTCCCCCTCCTCCACCACCCCCACCCCGAACGCCCGCACCAGGTCGTGCACCCGCCACCGATCGGCCTGCCCCTCGACCACGGAGACCAGACACCGCGCGGCGAGGTCCTCCAGCAGACCGGTCACCGTCCTGGCGGGGAGGTCGGCCAGAGCCGCGACGGACCCCGTTCCGGTCTCCGCTCCCGGTGCCAGGCACAACAACCGCAGCAGGCGGGCGAGTTCGGGTGGCAGTCGGCGGTACGAGGTCTCAAGTACCGGGCGTAGAACGAGAGAACGGCCGTAGAGGTCCGTGCCCGGGCAGGCGTTGTCGAGGACGGTCGCCGCGTCGCCGGTCTCGCGGATCTCGGTCACCAGGGACGCGATGTCCCTGGTCCGGCGTCGGCGGAGCATCGCCGCCGCGATCTGGAGGGCCAGCGGCAAGTGGCCGCACAGGTCGGTGAGTTCGCGGAGTTGGTGTGGCTCCCGCTGGGGTCGGTCGTCGCGTTCGTCCGTGGTGTGGAGGGCGTGGGTGATGAGGGCGACGGAGTCGTCCGGGGCCAGGGTCTCCAGGTCGATCAGGCGGAGGGGGAGGGAATCGGGGCGGTCGCGGGAGGTGATCAGGATGCGGTGGTGGGCGGTGCTCCGGAGGAGGGGGAGGTATTGGGACGGGTCGGAGGCGTTGTCCAGGATCAGGAGGGTTCGCGGGGCACGGGTCGCCAACAGGTTGGCGTACCGGTCGTGTTGGCGCTCCGGTGTGGGCGGGAGGTCCTGGCCCTGTACGCCCAGCGCGTCGAGCAGCGCCAGGATCGCCTGGTCCGCCGTGACCGGGTCGTCGTCGTAACCCCGTAGGTCTACGAACAGGGTCCCTCCGGGGAACCAGCCGTCGGCCCGGGCCTGGTGGGCCGCCTCGACCGCCAGAGCCGTTTTGCCGATGCCCCCCATACCCGTGACCGCGAAGTTCAGGACCGGGTGGGAGGGCGAGTCCGGGGCCAAGTGGGGGAGGAGGCGGGCCAGTTCGGTGGTGCGGCCGGTGAAGCCCGGTGGGCGGGGTGGGAGGGTCGTGGTCGCTCGGGGGACCGGGCCGTGTCTACGGGGTGCCGGTCTGTTTTCCGGTGACCGGGCCGTAGAAGGTGCCGCCGCTGAAGTCGATGTGGTCGCCGGAGTAGGTGGGGCCTCCGCTTTTGGAGCCCTCCTGGGGGGTACGCGGCTGGTGTTTGCGCAGGACGGTGATCGCCACCTTCGCCGCCTGCTCCGCCGCGTGTTCCTGGGAGCCCGAGGCGTCGGCCTCGTGTTTGGCGGGGTTCGCGAAGTCGCTGATGCCGCGGATCACCAGGGCGTCCAACTGGCCGCTGAGGTGGGCCGCGTGGGAGGCGCCGGAGCCTTCCATCTCGATGGCGTAGGCGTCGCTGTAGGAGCGGCGGATGCGGGCGGCGAAGTCGGAGCGCTGGTCGGCGAGGACCACGTCGCCGCAGGCGATCGGCTTGCGGTGGCCCCGTACGTCCGGGCGCAGGTCGCGCAGGGCCGAGCGGGCCGCCTGGACGAGGGCGTGGGAGCCGTGCCAGCTCTCCGGGCGCTCCAGGTGGCCCTCGGGGGTGAGTTTGCCGCCCTGGACGGCGTACACCTTCGTGCCCACGACGACGTCGCCGAGTTCCAGGTCGTCCTTCAGGCCGCCCGCCACGCCCACGAACAGGAGGGCCTCGGGGCGGAGTTCGTTGATGATCTGCTTCGCGAGGATCGCCGTCGTGAGGGCGCCCTCGCCGAGTTCCGCGAGGGCGAGGGTCCAGTCCGTGCCCTCAAGTCGGCCTTGTTCCAGGCGGGTTCCGTCGGGCAGCGTGATCTCCGTCGGGTCGTTCAGGTACGGGTGCACGGCGTCGTACTCGACGGGCAGGGCGGTGAGGATCACGGCTGTGTGCGGCACGCCTTTAAGGTACTGCCAAGTCGTCGGGGGAACGGGGTAGGACGGGAATGTCGGAACAAGACGTGAGTGCGGGGCAGTTGCTGCTCGCGGAGTACGAGAGCATCAAGGACGAGCAGAAGGCCCGGATCGGGTTCCGGGACAATCTGCTGTACGTGACGCTGACCGTCGTCGCGGCCGTCATCGCCGCCGCGGCTCAGGCCAAGCGGGTGGAGATGCTGCTCGCGCTGCCGCCGGTGTGTGTGGTGCTGGGGTGGACGTACCTGGTCAACGACGAGAAGATCTCGGCGATCGGGCGGTATGTGCGGGAGGAGTTGGGGCCTCGGCTCTCCGAACTCGCCGTGCCCGGCGGGGGGTTCACCGCGTTCGGGTGGGAGGTCGCGCATCGGGGGGATGCCCGGCGCACGTCCCGTAAGCGGGTTCAACTGGCCGTGGATCTCCTGGCGTTCTGCGTCGTGCCGCTCGCCGCGCTGATCGTGTTCTGGGTGGGGGCGAGCGGGGAGCCGTTGCTCGTGGCGCTGTCGGCCGTGGAGGCGTTGACCGTGGCGGGGCTGGGGGCTCAGGTCGTGGTGTACGCGCGGTGAGGGCCGGAGCCCTTCACCGCCGGTCTCCCCGAACCCACCGATAGACCAGCTCCGGCCGCCCCACCTGGCCGTACAGGGGCTGCCGCTCCGCCCGCCCCGCCTCCACCAGGTGCTCCAGGTACCGCCGGGCGGTGATCCGCGAGATGCCCACCGCCTCGGCGACCCCCGCCGCGGTCAGCCCCTCGCCGGCCTCCCGGAGCGCGCCCGTGACCCGCTCCAGCGTCGGCCCGCTCAGCCCTTTCGGCAGTGCGGCGGGGCTCGGCGCCCGGAGCGCGGCCAAGGCCCGGTCCACCTCGTCCTGGCCGCTCGCCTCCCCGGCCGCGCCACGGAACTCCGCGTACCGCACCAGACGGTCCCGCAGCGTCGCGAAGGTGAACGGTTTCAGCACGTACTGCACGACGCCCAGCGAAACCCCCTCCCGCACCACCGTGAGATCCCGGGCGGACGTCACCGCGATCACGTCCGCGTGGTACCCGGCGGCGCGCAGGGAGCGGGCGAGCTGCAACCCGTGCCCGTCCGGGAGGTGGAGGTCGAGGAGCAGCAGATCCACCGGCGTACGGTCGAGCTGGCGCCGCGCCTCGGCGCCCGTGTGGGCCTTGCCCACGGCGACGAACCCGGGCACCCGCCCCACGTACAGCACATGCGCGTCCGCGGCGACAGGGTCGTCCTCGACGACGAGGACACGGATCGGCTCCGCTCCCGTACTCATGCTCCGCCTCCAGAAACCGGCGCGCGCAAGGGCAGGCGCACCACGAACTCCGCGCCACCCCCCTCGGCGGCGGACACCGACAGCGTCCCGTCATGCCGGTGCACGGCCTGTCGTACCAGAGCGAGGCCGAGTCCGCGCCCCCCGGGGCCGGAGGGTTTCGTGGTGAAGCCGCGTTCGAAGACCTTCTCCGTGTCGCTGGGGTCGACGCCGGTGCCGGTGTCGGAGACGGACAGGACGAGTTCCGTGTCCGTTGTGTAAGCGGTTACGGAGACGCGCGCGCCGACGCTGCCCTGGGCCGCGTCGACCGCGTTGTCGATGAGGTTGCCGAGGATGGTGACGAGGTCGCGGGCGGGGAGGGAGTCGGGAAGGACGCCGTCGTCGAGGCGGCTGGACGGGGAGACCTCCAGCTCGACGCCCCGCTCGTTGGCCTGGGCGGTCTTCCCCAACAGCAGGGCGGCCAGGACGGGTTCGCTCACGGCGGCGACGACCTGGTCGGTGAGCGCCTGGGCCAACTCCAGTTCGGCGGTGGCGAATTCGACGGCCTCGTCGGCGCGGTTCAGCTCGATCAGCGAGACGACCGTGTGGAGCCGGTTCGCCGCCTCGTGGGCCTGCGAGCGCAGCGCCTGCGTGAAGCCGCGTTCGGAGTTCAACTCGCCCATGAGGGACTGGAGTTCGGTGACGTCGCGCAGCGTCACAACCGTACCGCGCCGCTCGCCGCCGGAGACGGGGGACGTGTTGACGACGAGGACGCGCTCGGCCGTGAGGTGGACCTCGTCGACGCGCGGCTCGGAGGCGAGGAGGGCGCCGGTGAGCGGGGCGGGCAGGCCGAGTTCGGCCACGGAGTCGCCCACGACGCGGGTGGGGCCGACGCCGAGCAGTTCGCGTGCGCCGTCGTTGATGAGGGCGACGCGGTACTGGCCGTCGAGCATGAGCAGCCCTTCGCGGACTGCGTGCAGGGCGGCCTGGTGGTAGTCGTGCATGGCGCTCAGCTCGCCGGCGTTCATGCCGTGGGTGTGGCGGCGCAGGCGCGCGTTGATGACGTACGTACCGATGCCGCCGAGGGCGAGGGCGCCGGCGGCCACGCCGAGGAGGGCGGTGACCTGCTCCTGTACGCGCTTGCTGATGACCTCGATCTTGATGCCGGCGCTCACCAGGCCGATGATCTGATCATCGGCTCCCTTTGTGGCCGCACCCTTGGCGTTCGCCGCCTCCGCCGCGTCGCTCGCCCAGATCGGCGTCACCGCTCTGACCGACTCGCCCAGCGTCCCCGTGTACTTCTCCGTGAACGACTGACCCCGCAGCGCCCGCTCGATGTGCCCCAGGAACTTCTGCCCGATCTGCGTGCGGTCCGGATGCGTCCACCGGATCCCCCGCGGATTCATGATCGTGACGAAGTCGACCTCGGTGTCCTTCATGACCTTCAGCGCGTACGGCTGGAGCCGCGCCGAGGTGTCCCCCGTACCGATCGCCTCCCGCACCGACGGGGAATCGGCCACCGACCGCGCGACGGCCATCGCCTGGCGGCGCGCCGCGTCCTCCGCCTGGCGCTCGTCGCTGATGTAGCTGAACAGCGCGTACCCGGCCACGACCACCGCGATCAGCACCGCCTGCATGCCGAAGAGCTGGCCTGCGAGGCTGCGGGGACGGGGGACGCGGAGGTGCATATGGCCAGTCTGCCTTCCGTCCGTGGCGTGAACTAAATGAACGGAAGGGTGACCGCCCTCACAGGGCGGGAGATAGTCACCGCATTCCCTTATCTCCCCGGACCGTGAGCCGCACGCCGGTGTGATGCCGACGAAGACGTCAAGGAGGGCAGCCGTGGCCGCCAGCACCCCCGATACGGCACCTGCCGCTCCCGCTGCGAAGCGGGACCGCACCCACTATCTCTACATCGCCGTGATCGCGGCGGTCGCCCTCGGTATCGCCGTCGGTCTGATCGCCCCCGACTTCGCCGTCGAGCTGAAGCCGATCGGGACCGGGTTCGTCAACCTGATCAAGATGATGATCTCGCCGATCATCTTCTGCACGATCGTGCTGGGCATCGGGTCCGTCCGCAAGGCCGCCAAGGTCGGCGCGGTCGGCGGGATCGCGCTCGGCTACTTCGTGGTCATGTCGTTCGCGGCGCTGGCCATCGGCCTGGTCGTCGGCAACATCCTGGAGCCCGGCAGCGGTCTGCACATCACCGAGGCGGTCCGGGAGTCCGGCCAGTCGCAGGTGTCGGCGGAGGCCAAGGACACCACCGAGTTCCTGCTCGGGATCATCCCCAAGACGATCGTCTCCGCGTTCACCGAGGGCGAGGTCCTCCAGACCCTCTTCGTCGCCCTGCTGTGCGGTTTCGCCCTCCAGGCGATGGGGAAGGCCGGCCAGCCGGTCCTGCGCGGCGTCGAGCACATCCAGCGCCTCGTCTTCCGCGTCCTCGCGATGATCATGTGGGCCGCCCCGGTCGGCGCGTTCGGCGCGATGGCCGCCGTCACCGGTTCGGCCGGTGTCGACGCGCTGAAGAGCCTCGCCGTCCTGATGGTCGGCTTCTACATCACCTGCTTCCTCTTCGTCTTCGTCGTCCTCGGTACGATCCTGAAGATCGTCACCGGCCTCAACATCTTCTCCCTCTTCAAGTACCTGGGTCGCGAGTTCCTGCTGATCCTGTCCACCTCCTCCTCCGAGTCGGCGCTGCCGCGGCTCATCGCGAAGATGGAGCACCTGGGCGTCAGCAAGCCGGTCGTCGGCATCACCGTTCCGACCGGTTACTCCTTCAACCTCGACGGCACCATGATCTACATGACCATGGCGTCCCTGTTCATCGCCGACGCCATGGGTACGCCGATGGCCGTCAGCGAGCAGATCCCGCTGCTGCTCTTCCTGTTCGTCGCCTCCAAGGGCGCGGCGGGCGTCACCGGCGCCGGTCTCGCGACCCTCGCGGGCGGCCTCCAGTCCCACAAGCCGGCCCTCGTCGACGGCATGGGCCTCATCGTCGGCATCGACCGCTTCATGAGCGAGGCCCGCGCCCTCACGAACTTCGCGGGCAACGCCGTCGCCACGGTCCTCATCGGCACCTGGACCAAGGAGATCGACAAGGACCGCGTCCGCCAGGTCCTCGCGGGCGGCCTCCCCTTCGACGAGAAGACCCTCCTCGACGACCACGCCTCGGTCGTCCCGGACGACGAGACCGACGAGCACCCGGCGGCCTCCGGCGAGAAGGAACTCGCCAAGGCGTGAACGCCCGCTGAGGCCGGGGCGTACCCCCTGCCTCCGAGACCCCGGGTGCCCGGCCCCGCCTGAACCGGGGCCGGACACCCGGTAGCTGGAACACAGAAACCCCGGACCACCCAGGTCCGGGGTTTCTGCATGAGGTCGCTGTGCCGTACGGCATCTCGCCCTCTCCCGCGACGACGGCGCCGCGTGATGGAATCCGGGGCAGGGCAGCCGAGACCGAGAGCATGCGCGACCACTGGTGGTGGCGCCCCGGTTGGACCGTCGGGCGCCGCTTCTACACCTGGCACCTGACCTTCGCGGGACAGACCGACGTACACCGTCTCGCCCGGCAGTACCGAACGGCCCTCGCCCCCTGTGGAGACGCCCTCACTCCGATTCCCGACCGATGGCTTCACCTGACCATGCAGGGCATCGGCTTCACCGACGAGGTCGACGAGAGGGACGTCCGTGCCGTCGTCGCGGCGGCCCGTGGCCACCTCGCCCGCGTCCCTGCCTTCGACGTCCGGATCGGTTCGGCCGTCCTGGACCCGGAAGCCGTGCTCCTGCCGGTCCGACCCGACGGCCCGGTCCGCGCTGTCCGGGACTCCGTCCGGGCCGCGATCGGGGACGTTCTCCCCGAAGTCCCCGAGAAGCAGGCCGGGTTCGCCCCGCACGTCTCCGTGGCCTACAGCGCCGGTGACGGGCCGGCGGAGCCGGTCTCCCGCTCCCTCGCCGGCTTCGAGCCCACTCCCGCACAAGCGCACATCTCCAGCGCCGAGTTGATCGTCCTGCACCGAGATCATCGGATGTACGAGTGGGAGACGTACGCCGAAGTACCGCTCGCCTGAGCCCGGACGCCGCGCCGGACGGAAGAGACGTGCCGCTCCCCTCCGGTGGGAAGCGGCACGTCGGATCGGCCCGAGGGTCAGCGTGTCCCGCTGGCGGCGGGCTCCTCGACCTCGGCGGGAGTTTCAGCAACCGTTTCCACAACGGCCTCCTCGCCGGCGCCCTCACTCCCCTTACGCGGCAGCAGCAACGTCACCACCACCGTCCCCACCCCGAGGATCACCGCCCCGATCAGGCTCGTGTGCGCCACCGCGTCCGAGAAGGACGACCCCACCGCGTCCGCCATCTGCCGCGCCCCGTGCGCGAGTTCACCCGCCTGGGCCTTCAACTGCGCTGCCTGCTGAGGGTCGGTGGCGTGGGCGGCCCGCGCCGCGAGCTGCTGGGCCTGCTCGGCGACGCCCTGCGCGACGGCGTACCCCGCGCCCACCGAATCCTGGGCCGTGGCAAGGGCGTCGGCCGGTACGCCGCTGCCCTTCGCGGCCGTCGACAGGTGGTCGGAGTACGAAGTCGCCAGCAGGGAACCGAGGACGGCGATGCCGAGGGAGCCGCCGAGTTCGAGGGACGTGTCGTTGACCGCGCCCCCGACGCCGAGTTCGGACTCGGGGAAGGCGCCCATGATGGCGTCGGTGCAGGGGGAGAGCGCGAGGCCGATCGCGAGGCCGAGAATGACGAGGGGCGCGACCAAGTCCCCGTACGTGGAAGAGGAGTTGACCTGAGTCAGCAGCGCGAGGGCCGTCGTACCGCCCAGCATGCCCGCTCCGACCGTCCACTTCATGCCGAGGCGCGGGGTGAAGACGGCGGTGAGGGCCGAGCCGGCGAACACCGCGCCGGCCAGCGGCAGCATGCGGACGCCGGTGTCGAACGCGTCGTAGCCCAGGACGAATTGGAGGTGCTGGGTGAGGTAGTAGAAGGCGCCGAAGACCGCGAGGAAGAAGAGCGCGACGGCGAGGTTGGACCCGGCGAAGCGGCGGTTCTTGAAGCGGCGGACGTCCACGATGGGGTGCGGCGTACGC
This sequence comes from Streptomyces niveiscabiei, assembly GCF_033794345.1. Classification (NCBI taxonomy): domain Bacteria; kingdom Bacillati; phylum Actinomycetota; class Actinomycetes; order Kitasatosporales; family Streptomycetaceae; genus Streptomyces; species Streptomyces niveiscabiei. The sequence goes on along the minus strand of NZ_JARAYJ010000038.1, from coordinate 9,060 downwards.
AACTCCCAGACGACGAAGGCGAAAAGGCCCGCCACCGCCACGACCGCGGCCGTGATCGCCTTCGCGTGCCAGCCGAAGTGCGGCCCCTCGATGATCATGTAGATGAGCGCGGCGATCCAGACGACGGACAGCAGGCCGCCGACGTAGTCGATACGGCCCTTGCCGCCCGCCTTGGACGGCGGGACCAGGGCGAGGGCGCCGACGATGGCGAGCGCGGCGATGGGGACGTTGATGAGGAACGTCGAGGCCCAGCCGTGGTGCTCCAGGAGGGCGCCCGCGACGAGGGGCCCGGCGGCGATGGCGAGGCCCGCCGTGGCCGTCCAGAGGGTGATCGCCTTGGCGCGTTCGGCGCGCGGGAAGGTCGCCGCGAGCAGTGAGAGCGTGGCCGGCATGATCATGGCGGCGCCCACGCCCATGATCGCGCGGGCCGCGATGACGGTTCCCGGGGAGTCCGCGACGTTCCCGAACACCGCGCCGCCGCCGAAGATCACGAGGCCGAGGACGAGGGCGCCGCGCCGGCTGTACTTGTCGCCGATCGCGCCGAGTACGAGCATCAGGGCGGCGTACGGGACGGTGTAGCCGTCGATCACCCATTGCAGGTCGGCGCTGGAAAGTCCCAGGTCACGGGTCATGTCGGGGGCGGCGACCGTGAGGGCCGTGTTGGCCATCACGATGATCAGCAGGCTGAGGCAGAGCACGAGGAGGGCCCACCAGCGGCGCGCGTAGGGCCGCTCCATCTCCTCGACCGGTTGGTTCATGACGAGTCGCACGGGGTTCGCCTTCTTCAGAGCTCGGGACGGGATTGCGCATCGCTGAGCAATTGCACAACACTGTGAAAGTTACCCCGACTGCACAGCAGTGTGCAACTCGATCCGCACACTGCCGCGCAGATCACAGAGAGGCACAATGGCCGCCATGACCCCCGCGAGCCCGCCACCGACCCCGGCCGACACCCACACCCCCCGCACCGGCGCCGCAGGCACCCGCGCCGACGCCAACCGCCGCCGCATCCTCGACGTCGCCCTCGCGGAACTGCTGCGCGACCCCGACGCCTCGATGGACCAGATCGCGCGCGCGGCAGGCGTCGTACGGCGGACCGTGTACGGCCACTTCCCGAGCCGCGAGGCGCTGATCGCGACGCTCGTCGACGGCGCCGTGGAGTCGGTGACGGCGGTGCACGACAGGGCGCACGAGGGGGTGGACGACCCGCTGGAGGCGTGCGCCCGGTCCCTGCTGGCCGTCTGGACGATCGCCGACCGCTACCGGCTGCTGGTGGCGCTCGCGCAGCGGACGGTCACCATGCAGGGCATCCGCGAGCGGCTCAGCCCCTTGCGCGAGACGACCGTACAGACGATTCAACTCGCCCTGGACGAAGGAGTGTTCGTCTCACCGCTCAACGCGTCCGCGCTCGCCTACGTGCACGAGCAGATCCTGTTCGGGCTGATGGAGGCGGTCAACGACGGGCACCTCGACGCGGGCGAGGCGGGGCGGTCGGCGGCGGTGACCGTCCTGACGGCTTCGGGGGTGCCGGCGGGGGTGGCGGCGGGGGTGGTCGGGAAGATCGCCGCCTGACGGACACGGCGAGCGCGACGAGCCCTCCGCCAGGCGTCCGGTGTGGTCTCCAAGCCGTACTCGTATCCGACGGCCGGCCTGGTTCCTCGCGCAGGAGACGCTGCCCCGGCACCAGACGGTGACACTGATCGGCACGGAGCATCCGTTCTCACGTCGAGTTCTCACCTGCGCCCACTAGCGTCCCGCCCCGTGAACAAGCAGAGCGTGGAGGCGCGGGGGATGAAGGTCGACTGGGATCGGCGGACGTGTGCGCGGAAGGGGCATGTGACGTACGCGCCCGACGAGGGCCGGTTCGCGGAGCGGTTGCGGGCGGTGACCGCGCTCGGGGACGCGTGGCGGTGTCTGCGGTGCGGGGACTTCGCGTTGGGGGAGCCGCAGGGGAGGGGGCCGGCGGTCGAGGCGCCGCTGGTGGCGCGGGGGAAGGTGTTGCGGGATCTGTTCGTTCTGCGGTTCCTGGCGGTGGAGCGGGCCGTGCGGGGCGTGTTCATCGTGCTGGTCGCGGTCGCCGTGTGGAAGTTCAGCAACAGCCAGGACGCCGTGCGGAGGCTGTTCGACGAGTACCTCGACGTCTTCCGGCCGGTCTTCCGGCACTTCCACTACGACCTCGACCATTCCCCGGTCGTCGGCTCCGTCCAGAAGGTGTTCGGGTACAAGCACAGCACCCTCGTCCTCGTCGCCGCCCTGCTCCTCGCCTACGCGCTGATCGAACTCGTCGAGGCGGTCGGGCTCTGGTACGCGAAGCGGTGGGCGGAGTATCTGACGGTGGTGGCGACCGCCGCGTTCCTGCCCCTTGAGATCTACGAACTCACCGAGCGGGTCAGCTGGTTGAAGATCGCGACGCTGGTGCTGAACCTGCTGGCGGTGCTGTACATCGCCGTCGCGAAGAGGCTGTTCGGATTGCGGGGCGGGCGCGAGGCGTTCGAGGAGGAGCGGCAGAGCGCGTCGCTGCTGGAGGTGGAGGAGTCGGCGGGGGTGCCGGCCTGAGGGGGGCCGGCCCGCCGCCGACAGGGATGGCCGCGGGCCGGCCGTACGACGGATCAGACGGTGTACGCGGTCCAGCCGATCGTCTCCGCGGCGTGCAGGCCGTTGCTCTTGACGCCCTCACCGAAGAGTTCGTTGATGCGGATGAGGAAGCCGGTCTCGCTCACGTCGGCCAGGCGCACGCCGGGAGTGTCCGCGCCGTTGAAGGTCTGCACCGTGGTCTGCACGATGACGACCGAACCGGCCGGGAACGGGGCGGGGAAGTCGACCCGGGTGAAGGTGCTGGTGTTGCCGCTCTTCGTCTCGACGGGGTCGTCCGACGACAGGTCCAGCTTGCCGGTCTGGATCATGCTCATGTCGCGTCTCCTTTGTCGCGAGAGGTCGTGCGAGGCACACCGGGAGCCTGTCCATGGATCGCCGGTTCCCACCCGCCCGTGGGCGGATGGCGCGAACACCTCAGGTACGGCAATCAGATTTCACAGTGTGTCAAACAGGGATATTTTCGGCGCGCGCCTGCCCTGCCGCCGAGGACGAAGCCCCGGTCGGAGCGGACGTCCGCCCTCCGGACGCGGTGCGCCCCACCTGCCCCGACTTGGCAGGTTCGCCGCCGTTTCGACGAGGCATGTCGGCCCACCCCGCCCGCGCCGCTTGCCTTGACGTCCGCGTCAACCCCTACGTTCGTACCCATGCGAATCGGCGAGCTGGCCTCCCGCGTGGGTACGACGACCCGAACTCTCAGGTACTACGAGGCACGCGGACTGCTGCCCGCGAGGCGGGACGGGCAAGGGCATCGGGCGTACGACGAGTCGGACGTCCGGCTGCTTCAACAGATCCGTACGCTGCGGGACTTCGGGTTCGAGCTGGAGGAGACGCGGCCTTTTGTGGAGTGTCTGCGGGCCGGGCACCCGGAAGGGGATTCGTGTCCGGCGTCGCTGGCCGTGTACCGGCGCAAGCTGGCGGAACTCGACGCGCTGATCGGCGAGTTGGGGGCCGTCCGGGAGAAGGTCGCCGGGCAGCTGAAGCGCGCCGAGGAGGCCAAGGACGCGCTCGCCGCCGGAAACAGGGATCCAGAATGCGAATGGGGAGGCCGGGAATGGTGATCGACGTGACGGACGGGAATTTCGAGGACGAGGTGATCGGGTCCGAGCTGCCGGTGCTCGTGGAGTTCACGGCGTCCTGGTGTCCGCCGTGCCACCAGATGAAGCCGGTGCTGAAGGCGCTGGCGGAGGAGGAGGGCGAGCGCCTCAAGGTCGTACAACTGGACGTCGATTCCCATCCGTTGACGACGCAGAAGTACAAAGTCCTTTCCATGCCGACGTTTATCGTGTTCCGCGACGGTGAACCGGTGAAAGCGATGGTCGGGGCGCGGGCGAAGAGGAAGCTGCTGGCCGAGTTGGCGGACGTCCTTCTGCTCAGGAGTGCATAAAGATTGAACGATGCGGCTTTGCGTCGGTTTTACTTGGCCATCCCGGGTGGGGAGCTATACATTTCAAGCACATCGGCCGTGGGAGCCCTCCCACGGGAATTCCGATGTGTGTGTCACCCCCCACGAATCCCCCCACTCGGGAAAGGCCCTTTGCATGAAGTCGCTTAAAAAGGGATAGTTTCACTTTATGGTGCGTGACTGAGTCGACGTCAAAGTGCCTGTGTGTACGGGTGGTTGGCCTGGCGTAGATCGCTTGGCAAGGGGAGTTGCTTTAACTATCTTATACCTGGAGTTGGGCAACGCCGGAGGAAATCACTTCGCCGTGCGTTGCTGTTTTCCGCATTCCCCCCACCTATCCCCCCACAGACGAAGGGCCGTAAAGTGAAACTGAAGTTCGCGACCGCGGCGGCGACCGGACTCGCGGTGGTCGGCACCCTGCTGACCGGAGCCCAGAGCGCGAGCGCGGCGGACTGGTACGACCAGTCGGCGCTGCTCACCTCGTGCGAGCAGGACGTGGACGGCCTCGGCAAGGCCGACCGGTGTCGTTTCGAGCCCCACAAGCGCACGGTGTTCGCCGGTCCCGCCAAGCAGATCGGCTCGACCGTGCACGCCTGCGGGACGCCGGTCACGATGGGCAGGCAGACCAGTGAGTCGCGCACCGAGGAGAACAGCGTCAGTGTCTCGGCGGGCGTCGAGGCCGGCCTGTCGAAGATCTTCAGCGCGTCCATCCAGACGTCGTACGGGCACAGCTGGTCGTACTCGATGACGGAGACGGAGGAGGTCAGCGCCGAGGTCCCGAAGTTCTCGATCGGTACGGTGACGCTGGCGCCCGCGATGCAGCGGGTCTCCGGGAAGATGATCATCAATTACCCGAAGCGCCGCCACGGCCACTTCGAGTGGTACGCCTATCCGACGCTCACCCAGTACAACCCGGACCAGATGGAGTACTCGACCGTCAGCATCCACACCCGGCCGATGAACGCCTCCGAGCGCTCCTCGATGTGCCCCAGCCATCCGACGGAGACGGAGGAGCCGGCGCCGTCCGCCAAGACGACGACGCTGCGGGTCGCGAAGGGTGACCACACGCAGGGCGCCGACCTGAGCGCGACCCCGGAGCACGCGGACGACTGACCCGACACCGCTCACGGAAAAACCCCCGAGTGTTTGCACTCGGGGGTTTTCTCGGCGTATATTCAATGATTCGCGACTTCCCTCGGGGAAGCGCAGAAGAAGCGTGATGAGCACAGTATATCCGGCCGGGAGTGGAATTGTCAAACACCGACTTTCAAGACGGTGAAATGCGCGCGGAACAGGAATTCATCGACGGGCTGTACGTGCGGGTGGACGCGCTGCGCGGTGACGCCGAGACCTCCGTCACGACGGCCCTCGCACAGGGCAACACCCCGATGCAGGCCAGGCTGGAGCGGGACATCCTGGTCGCCGAACGCTCGGGCCTGCTGGCCGCGCTGAACGCGGTGGACGGCTCGCTGTGCTTCGGCCGGATCGACCTCGCGAAGGGTGACGTCCACCACATCGGCCGCATCGGGCTGCGGCTGGACGACGCCGAACGCACCCCCGTCCTCATCGACTGGCGCGCCGACGTCGCCCGCCCCTTCTACCTCGCCACCGGCCACACCCCGATGGGCCTGCGCCGCCGCCGGCACATCACGACCGACGGCCGTACGGTGACGGCGCTGCACGACGAGATCCTCGACCTCGGCGACCACGAGCGCACCGGCCACGAGGACCCGACCGGCGACGCCGTCCTGCTCGCGGCGCTCGGCGCGGCCCGCACCGGCCGGATGAACGACATCGTGCAGACCATCCAGGCCGAACAGGACGAGATCATCCGCGCCCCGCACCGGGGCGTCCTGGTCGTCGAGGGCGGCCCCGGCACCGGCAAGACCGCCGTCGCCCTGCACCGCGCGGCCTATCTCCTGTACGAGCACCGGGAGTTGCTCGCCAAGCGGGCCGTCCTGATCGTCGGCCCCAACCCCGCCTTCCTCGGCTACATCGGCGAGGTCCTGCCCGCCCTCGGCGAGACCGGCGTGCTCCTCGCGACGGTCGGCGAGCTGTACCCCGGCGTGAAGGCGACGGCCACCGACACCCCCAAGGCGGCTGCGGTGAAGGGGAGTCCGGCCATGGCCGACGTCCTCGCCGCCGTCGTCCGCGACCGGCAGGCGCTGCCCGACCCGGTGATCGCCGTCGTCCACGACCGCGAAGTCCTCATGCTGGACGACGGGTTGGTGAAGGTCGCCCGCGAACGCACCCGCGCCGCCCGGCTCCCGCACAACGTGGCCCGCGAGCACTTCGAGGGCCACATCCTCAACACGCTGACCGAGATGTACGCCGAACGCGTCGGCACCGACCCCTACGACGGCAGCAGCCTCCTCGACGCCAGCGACCTCACGCAGATCCGCGACGAACTCGCCGAGAACCCCGAAGTCTGGTCCGCCATCGAGCGGTTGTGGCCCCTGCTCACCCCGCGCCGGGTCCTGGCCGACTTCCTCGCCGAGCCCGACGCCTACCTCCCCGACGAGGACGCCGACGCCGTACGCCGCCCCGTCACCCGGGCCTGGACCGTCGCGGACGTCCCCCTGCTCGACGAACTCGCCGAACTCCTCGGCGTGGACGAACGCCGGGCGCGGGAGCTGGCCGAGCGGGAACGGGAGGAGCAGGTCACGTACGCGCAGGGCGTGCTGGACGTCTCGTACGCGTCCCGGACCTACGAGTTCGACGACAAGGACGAGGAGGACTCCGAGGTGCTGTCGGCGCACGACATCATCGACGCCGAGCGATTCGCCGAGCGGCAGGAGGAGGAGGACTTCCGCAGCGCCGCCGAGCGCGCGGCGGCCGACCGGACCTGGGCGTTCGGGCACATCATCGTCGACGAGGCGCAGGAACTCTCCCCGATGGCCTGGCGGTTGCTCATGCGGCGCAGCCCGACGAGGTCGATGACCCTGGTCGGCGACCCCGCGCAGACCGCCGAGGCGGCCGGCGTCGGCTCCTGGCAGGGCATCCTCGGACCGTACGTCGAGGACCGCTGGGAACACGCCCGGCTCGGCGTCAACTACCGTACGCCCGCCGAGATCATGGACGTCGCCGCGGCCGTCGTCCGCGCCGAACGCCCCGACTTCGAACCGCCGAAGTCCGTACGGGCGACGGGAGTCAGGCCCTGGTCCTGGCACACCGACGACCTGACGGCCGCCGTCTCGCGGGCCGTCGGCGAACTCACCCCGGCCGAGGGCAGGCTGGCGGTGATCGCGCCGCGCGCCCTGCACCAGGAGATCGCCGCCCGGCTCGACGGGGTGACGGCAGGCGAGGAACCCGACCTCACCCGGACCGTCGTCCTGCTCGACCCCCGGCAGTCCAAGGGCCTCGAATTCGACTCCGTCCTCGTCGTCGAACCCGGCGCGTACGGCACCAGCGACCTGTACGTGGCCCTCACCCGGGCCACCCAACGGCTCGGCGTGGTCCATACCAAAGAGCTGCCGGGAGCGCTCGCCGAGACGCTCGCGCCGCGAAGGATCACACCGGCGTAACAGTTCCTGTGAGCGTCACTGCGCGTGCATGGCCGGTGCGGTAAGCGTGTGCACTATGAACACCCCCGCGCACCCCACCCCACCGGCCGACCACCCCACCCTCGAATCCCTGGCCGTCGAGCCGCTGCTCACCTCCGAGTTCGACGCCGACCCCGGCGCCGTCTACACCCGGCTGCGCGGCACGTACGGCTCCGTCGCGCCCGTCGGGCTCATGGGAGTGCCGGTGTGGCTGGTCCTGGACTACCGGGACGTCCTGGAGGTGCTGCGCAACGAGAGCCAGTGGCGGCGCGACGTCCGCTACTGGCGAGCCCGCGCGCACGGTGAACTACCACCGGACTGGCCCCTGTTGGCCGGGTACGAGGTACGGCAGACCATGTTCATGGACGACGAGGAGCACCAGGCGGCCCGCCGCGTCCTGCACACCGCCCTCGGCCCCTTCCAGAACGCGCGCAGCCCCGAGGGGTGGGAACTGCGCTCGGCGGTCGCCAAGTACGCCGACGAACTCGTCGCGACGCTCGCCGCCGAGTCCGGCGCGACCGGGCACGTGGACCTCGGGGCGCAGTACACCCGGCCGCTGCTCCTCATGGTCACCACCAAGCTGTTCGGCTGCCCCGTCGACCTCGGCGACGAACTCGTCATGGACCTCTGGCGGATGCTCGACGGCGGACCCGACGCCGGGGTCGCCACCGCGCGGGCGCTCGGCGCGTTCACGCGGCTCGCCGCGCACCGCCGGGCCCGCCCCGGGGACGACCTCACGTCCTATCTCCTGCTCGCCGACCCGGAGTTGAGCGACGAGCAGCTCGGGCGGGAGCTGTTCATGCACGCCGTCTACCTGAACGACATCACCGGGAACATGGTCCTCAACACGCTCCTCGAAGTGCTGCGGGGCAACGCGACCGTCCGGCGCAGCCTGTCCGCCGGGCAGTTGGGGGAGACCGTGAACCGGGCGGCCCTCGCCAATCCGCCGGTCGCCAACATGTGCTTCCGGTTCGCGGCGCGGGACATGGGGCTCGGGAGCTATCTCATCCGGGCCGGCGACGTGGTGTGCCCGTCCGCCGCCGCCGCGCACCAGGATCTGCTCGCGATCGGGGCCTCGCACATGGTGGGGTCGACCGTCTCCACCCGGGCCCACCTCGGCTGGGGTGCCGGGCCCCACCAATGCCCCACCGCCGCCCGGGAGTTGGGGACGCTCATCGTCACCACCGCCGTCGGCAAGCTCTTCGACCACTTCGCCACCCTCGAACTCGCCCTCCCGCACGACCAGTTGCCCTGGCGGTCGGGCGCGGTCGTGCGGGGGCTGCGGGTCCTGCCGGTGCGGTACGAACTGGCGCCGGGGGCGGTACCCCGGCGGGTGGAGCCGGTACGGGAGGCCGGGGGCGAGGGCAAGGGGCTGCTGGGGGCGTTGCGGCGGATGATGTTCGGGTCGAAGAAGGAGGGATGAGGGGGTGCCCCTATCTCTTTCGTCAAGGGGCGGGTCGGTTGATTGGTGATGTTTCAGGCGGCTTGGGGGACGGCTTGAGGTTCGAAGAACGTGCCGTC
>NZ_JARAYJ010000037.1:0-92016 GCF_033794345.1 Streptomyces niveiscabiei | reverse complement strand
CGCCGCGATCTGGCACAACGACCACACCGGCCAGCCCGTCCTTCGCTCACTGACCGCTTACGACCACTGATCACAGACCCCTTGGAATCGATCATCTAGACCGGCCGTACCGCTCCCAGCACGGGAGCCGTGGCGATGGGGGTGACCTTCACCTCTCCGCCCGGGCCGGGTGCCTGGACGACCTTGCCCTTCCCCACGTACACCGCCACGTGCGTCGCCTCCGGGTGGTACAACACCAGGTCCCCCGGGCGGAGTTGCTTCAGCGGGACCCTCGGCAGCCGCGCCCACTGCTCCTTCGCCGTACGGGGGATCCGTGCGCCCGCGTGGCCCCAGGAGGTCGCCGCCAGGCCCGAGTTGTCGTACGCGGCCGGGCCCGCCGCGCCGGTCTCGTACGGCTTGCCCACCTGGTCCATCGCGTAGCGCACCGCCTGTTCGCCCTCCGGCGAGGTGGGGGAGTCGGGACCGGCGAGGTCGTTGTCCGCCAGGAACTTCCGCTGGCGGTCGTCGACTTGGGCGCGTTCGAGGCGGGCGAGGCGGGTGAGCTGGTCCGGGGTGAGGGTCGCGAGGAGTCTCTGGACGGCGTCGAGGCGGCTGCGGACGTCGTCCCTGGCCTTCTTCTTGCGCGCGGTGAGGGCGAGTTGGGCGTCCAGGGCGGTGCGGGCGGTGCGGGTCACGGTGTCCCGGCGGTGCTCGTCCTGGGCCAGCCGGGTCGTCGCGGACGCGCGGTCGCGGGCCAGCTGGCCGATGATGTGGCCCTCGTCCAGGGCGCGTTGGGGGTCCTTGGCGAGCAACAGCCGTACGTACGGGGAGATGTCGCTGCGGGACTGGTACTGCTGCCGGGCCAGCCGGCCCGCGAGGTCCCGGCTGCCGTCGAGGGCGAGGCGCGCGCGGACGAGTTCCGCGTCCAGCTTCGCGACCTCCGCCCTCTTCTTCTTGAGCCGTTCCTCGGTCGCGTTGTACGCCTCGGTCGCCGACTCGGCCTCGCGGTACACCCGCTGAAGCTCCGTCAGCAGCTCGGCGACCGTGCGCTCGGGGGGCTCGGGCGCGCCCACGGCGACGGCCGGCACCAGCGCGACCTGCGCCACGAGTGCCGCCGTACAGGCCAACCGCAGCAACCGCCCTGACATACCGTCACCTCCAGCGGGCCGGCATCTCCGCCCCGCAGGGCGAGCATGGGTGCCGGGGCCCGGCGGCGCGCGCTGGAGGTGAGCGGTTCGGCGCAATGGCGTCACCCGTGGGCGTCATGGGGGAGCGGGGGCGGCGTGGCGGGTGGGCGCGTGCGGGTCCGTCGTGGCCGGTCGTGCCCGTGGCGTCTCAGTCCAGGCAGAACTCGTTGCCCTCGATGTCCTGCATCCCGATGCAGGACTCGTTGAACTCGTCGGCGAGCAGGACGCGTTCGCAGACCGCGCCGAGGGCGATCAGGCGGTCGCGTTCGGCCTCCAGCGCCGCCAGGCGTTCCGCGCCGACCAGGCCCGTGCCCACGCGGACGTCCAGGTGGACGCGGTTCTTGACGACCTTGCCCTCGGGGACGCGCTGGAAGTACAGGCGGGGCCCGGCGCCCGCGGGGTCCATGGCGACGAAGCTCGCGCCCCGGCGCTCGGGCGGGAGGGTGTGCTCGTAGTCGGCCCAGGTGGCGTAACCCTCAGGTGGGGGCGGTACGACATACCCCAGTACCTCGCACCAGAAGCGGGCGACCCGCTCGGGCTCGTGGCAGTCGAAAGTGACCTGGACTTGTCTGATCGTAGGCATCGGCCGCACCCTAGCAAGGCCGTGAGCTGCGCCGGGAACGATTTTCCCCGGCTCACCCCGTCACCCCGTGGGTCCCTCCCCGGCCCCCTTCTCCGGCTTCTCCGGCTTCGACCAGGGCCACCGAGGCTTCGGCGACCCGCCCTTGCCGTCGGGGTCGTACGTGTACTTCCACCCGGTGGGCACCCCCAGCCGCTTGCTGTGCCCCCGGGGCACCCGCCGGTAGACGAGCACGGTCGGCGGCCCGCCCGCACTGTCGGGGACGGGGATGCGGTACGTCTTCGGCGGATGACCGGTGGGCCCGAGGAGGACGGGGAGGGAACGCCCGTCCATGGGCCCGCCCTCGAAGGGGGTGTTCTGGCTCTTCACGGCACCAGTCTCGGCCACCCGCGGACCGAGGGCATCCGGCGCGGCGCGGTCACTCCCGCTCCGCGACTGCCTCCAGGACCGCCGCCGTCTGCGCGTCCCGCCCCGCCGTCACCGTGAGCACCGCCACGAACTGCTCCACCAGCCAGTCCCGCAGCTCCGGCGCGGGGGGCTCCTTCCCCTCGTCCAGCCAGATCAGCGACGCCGCCTCCACGGCCGTGATCCACATCCGCACCGTCATCCGCAGCCGGGGCCCGGGATCGACGACGTCCAGGTGCCGGTAGATGTGCTCGGCGGCGGCCCGGCGCACCTCGTCCACGGTCGCCGTCGTCCGCGAGGTCTCCACCACGCTCCCGCCCTGCAACAAGGCGCTGAACCCGGCGTCGTGCCCGTCGACGAACCCGAGATACCGGTCGAGCGCCCGCCCGAGCCGCGCGAGGACCGGGCCCTGGCGGGGTTCGTCGAAGCACTGCTGGAGCTCCTCGGCGGCGGAGCGCAGAGCCGCTTCGTACAGTTGCTGCTTCCCGCCGGGGAAGTACCGGTAGACGAGCGGCCGTGACACCCCCGCCGCCTCGGCGACGTCGTCGAGGGAGACGTCCTCGGGAGCCCGGTGCGCGAAGAGCGTGAGCGCGGAGTCGAGCAGCTGACTGCGCCGCTCCTCGACACTGAGGCGACGGTAGGCGGGTTCGGCGGGGGGCGGCATGACGTGCAGCGTAACCGTTTGTCCCCCTTGGGTATTAGACGGTGAAGCCCCGGGTACCACGGCGAACCCTCAGGCCAGCAGCCCGGAGGACCGCCACAGCCGCCGCCCGACACCCCGCAGTACGCCGATGTCGTCGAGGAACTCGGTCAGCCGCCCGGCGCCCTTCTGCATGACCTCACGCCGGTGCCCGCTGGCCCGTACCTGCCGGACGGCCTCCCGTCGGTCGAGCCCGACGTTGGTGTACACCTCGGGGTTGACGAAGGCGACGGAGAACACCCGCGCGAACTCCCCGGACGTCACGCGCGTGAACTCCCGCGACCAGCGCGGAGTGGTGAGCATCTGCCGCCGCAACTCCTCGCGGGCGTACCGCACATGGCGGGCCTCCTCGACGACGTGGATCCGCGTCACCCCCCGGATCAGCGGCTGCACGCGCTCGTCGGGGAACGTGAGGCGCTGCATCCAGTCGAGCACCTCCTCCCCGAGGAGCGTCGCGGTGAACGAACCCGGCGTCGTGGAGATGGTCTTGAAGACCCGCCCGAGGGTGTGGTGCGCGCGGCTCACGGGGTACCAGGGGGTGTCACCCCGGGTGACGAGGCGCGCGAACATCTTGGAGTGCCGGCACTCGTCCTCGATCTCGGTGAGCGCGTACCGCACGTGCGCGCTCGTCGCCGCCTTGTCGTAGATGTGCCGCACCAGCAGCTGCATCAGGATCAGCTCGAACCAGATGCCGAGCGAGGCGAGCGCGGCGGCCTCGTGCCGGGAGAGCAGGATGCGCTGCTCCTCGCTCATCCGCCGCCACATCGGGGTGTCGTACAGCGACACCAGCTCCGGCGGCCAGAACCACTTGCCGTCCTCGAAGGGCGCGTCCCAGTCGAGTTCCTTGTCCGGGTCGAACGAGTGCTTCGCGGAAGAGGCGAGGAGGCGCTCGGCCACCTGCTCGCGGTCCTTGAGCAGCCCGAGGGCGTCCCGCAGACTGTCGACGGCGTCGGTCTCTGTGAGGGTCGTCATGGCACTTATGAGATTGCTTGTCAGCAAGGCCGTCAATCCCCCGTGCAGTACTTGTTGACTACCCGTCTACATCCCAGGGGGTACCCGTACCTCCCCGGTCCGGGGGCATCCCCCAGGTGGAGTACGGTTTCTGGCGTGTCCACGCCTCCGCCGCCCCAGGGCCCGTACGGCCCGCAGCAGCCGAACCCGTACGGTCAGCAGCCGCCCGCCGCGCCGGGCCCCTACGGGCAGCCCGCGTACGGGACCCCCTACGGGCAGCCGCAGCAGACCCCCTACCCGGGTACCCCCTACCCCGGTACCCCGTACGGCCAACAGCCCGGCACGCCCCCCTACGGCCAGCAGCCCTGGGGCGCCCCCGGCTCGATGCCGCCGCCCCCGCGCAGGCGCCGCACCGGCATCGTCCTCGGCATCATCGGCTCCGTCCTCGTCCTGCTCGCGGTCGCCGTCGTCTCCCTGATCGTCGTCGGCGGCTCCGACAAGGGGTTCCCGCAGGCCAAGTACCAGCTGACGCTGCCGAAGACACTCCTCGACGGGAAGTACCGGTTCGCCCAGGACATGTCCGGCACGCTGGGCCGGCAGATCGAGCGCGAGAGCGGCGCCTGGAACGCGCGCGACGTGAAGGCGAAGGTCGGCCAGTACGACGCCGGCGGCGACCAGACCAAGGGCAGCCTGGTCATCTCCGGCATGTACGGACGCTTCAAGGACACCGCCGCCTCCCGCGCCGCCATGATGAAGGGCGTCGGCGAGGCCGACAACGCGACCGTCGTCGTCCGGCCCCAGGACTTCGACCTCCCCGGCGCCGACACGACGATCACCTGCGAGGTCGTCGCCCAGGAACAGCTCGGGACGAAGCTGACGTACCCCGTCTGCGCGTGGGTCGACGGCAACACGGGCGCCACCGTCGCGGAGGTCTCACCCCAGACCCTCACCCAGAAGGCCGAGGACATCGACATGGAGGCGGCGGCGAAGACGACGCTGAAGGTCCGCGAGGAGGCACGGCAGCCGCTCTGAGGTACGGGGGCGGCACGGGCCTACCCGGGTAGTACCGGGTACCTGCACCGCACCACCCGCCACCCTCACACCCCGCACCCCGACTCCTCCGGCACCTCCCGCGCCACCGACTCGTGCGCCCCCGCCGCGAACGACGTCCGCAGCGTGAACGCGTACGGCGTCGGCCCGTTCGCCCGCAGGTGCAGCAGCCGCGCCTCCGCCTCGGCGACCGTCGGCCGGTGGCCCGCCGGCACCCACCACAGCACCGTCATCGCCTCCACGACCTTCTCGAACCACTCACGTCGTCGCTGGAGCAACTCCCGGTGCCGCCCTTGGTACATGAACGCCGTCAGCGCGTCCGTGTCCTGCCACACCGACATGTTGACGATGAGCCACTCGTCCCCGAAGACCTGGATGTCGGTAGCGTCCCCGCCGTCCGACTGGAGCCGCCACACGAACCCCCGCGCCGCGTCGGCGTCCGCGTTGACGGGTTCGAGCGCGTCGACGAAGTCCTTCAACTCCGGTGAGTCCAAAGGGAACTTGAGCCGGGAGATGTTCACCTGGGCGAGTTCGTGGGAGGTCATGACCGAACGGTAGGTCGGGAGCCGTACCCCGGAACACCCCCCGTCTCACGAAGTGAGCACGGCCTCCATCACGGCCCGTGCGATCGGTGCCGCGACGTCTCCGCCGCTGATGTCGCCCCGGTCGGCCGACCCGTCCTCGACGACGACGGCGACCGCCACCCGGGGCTCGATGTCCCGCTCACCCCGCGCCCACGACACGAACCAGGCATACGGCGTACCGGAGTTGCCGACGCCGTGCTGCGCGGTGCCGGTCTTGCCGCCGACGACCGCGCCGGGGATCGCCGCGTTGGTCCCGGTCCCCTCGCGCACGACGTCCTCCATGAGTTCCCGCAGCCGCAAGGCCGTTGAGGGATACATGGCCTGACGGGCCGGACGGGAACCGGCGGCCGAGACGGTCGCGCCCCCCTTCCGCGTCGTCCGCTCGACGAGGTACGGCGCGCGCACCTGCCCCCCGTTGGCGACGGCCGCCGCGACCGTCGCCATCTGGAGCGGCGTGGCCCGCGTGTTGTACTGCCCGATGGACGACAGCGCCAGCTGCGCCTGGTCCACGGTCCGGTCGAAGGTGGACGCCGCGACCGCGAACGGGATGCGCACACCGGGGTCGTTGAACCCGAACGCCTCCGCCGTCGCCACCATGTCCCGCACCCCCACCCGCACCCCGAGCTTCGCGAACACGGTGTTGCAGGACCACTGGAAGGCGGCCCGCAGCGGCGCGTCCTCGCACCCCGAACCCTCGTTGGTGAGACTCGTCGTCGTCCCCGGCAGCGTGTAGGGCGCGGGCGAATCGGTCGCCGCGTCAAGGTCGTTGACGATCCCCGCGTCCAACGCGGCAGCAGCGGTGACCACTTTGAAGGTCGACCCCGGCGGATACGTCTGCCGCACCGCCCTGTTGAGCATCGGCTGATCGGGATCGGCGTTCAGCCGTGCCCAGGCCCGGCGCACGGCGGCCCCGTTCCCGGAGAGCGCGGCAGGGTCGTACGACGGGGTCGACACCAGCGCCAACACCCGCCCCGTGGACGGCTCGACGGCCGCGACCGCGCCCTTCCGGCCGCCGAGACCCTCGTAAGCCGCCCGCTGCGCACGGCGGTTGAGGGTCGTCACGACCTGGCCCCCGGCCGGGCGGGCCCGGGTGACGCCGTCGATGAGGGGGAACGACGACAACGACGGGTCGGCGCCCGAGAGTACGGGGTCCTCGCTGTGCTCCAGGAGCGTCGTCCCGTACCGCTGCGAGGAGAACCCCGTCACCGGCGCGTACAACGGGCCGTCCCGGTACGTGCGTTCGTAGCGGAGCTGCTCCCCGGTGTCCCGGGAGCCGGTGACCGGGGAGCCGTCGACCAGGATGTCGCCGCGCGGTTTCGCGTAACGGGCGATGTCCGCGCGGCGGTTGGCCGGGTTGCCGTCGTACGCGGGGGACTGGACGACCTGGACGCGGGCCGCGTTGACCAGGAGGGCGAGCAGGAGGAGGCAGGAGAAGACGGCGGCGTGCCGGATGTGCCGGGTCATGCGGAGGTCGCTCTTCACCGGTCGCCCTTCCTTGCCGCGTGGCTCAGCCGGATCAGCAGCGCGACGATCGCCCAGTTGGTGACGACCGAGGAGCCGCCCTGCGCGAGGAACGGCATCGCCATGCCCGTGAGCGGGATCAGCCCGGTCACGCCGCCCGCGATGACGAACACCTGGAGCGCGACGATCGAGGCGAGCCCGACGGCCAGCAGGCGGCCGAACGGGTCGCGCAGCGCGAGGCCCGCGCGGTAACCCCGCTCCACCAGCAGGCCGTAGAGGACGAACAGTGCCGACAGGCCCGCGAGCCCCAGCTCCTCGCCGGCCGTCGCGAGGATGAAGTCGGACTTCGCGGCGAAGCCGATCAGGACGGAGTGGCCGAGCCCGAGGCCGGTGCCGAGGACACCGCCCGCCGAGAACGCGAAGAGGGACTGGGCGAGTTGGCCGGGTCCGAGGCCCGCGTCGATCGACGCGAACGGATGCAGCCAGTCCTCGACGCGGCTGTGCACATGGGGTTCGAGCGCGCTGACGGCGACCGCCCCGAACGCCGCGAGCAGCAGGCCGACGGCGATCCAGCCGGTGCGGCCGGTCGCGACGTACAGCATCACCACGAACAGGCCGAAGAACAACAGCGAGGTGCCCAGGTCGCGTTCGAGGATCAGGACGCCGACGCTGATGAGCCAGATCGCCACGATCGGCCCCAGAACACGGCCTGTTGGAAGCTGCATGAACCAGATCCGGCGGCCCGCGTACGCGAGCGCCGTGCGGTTGTCCGCGAGGTAGGCCGCGAAGAACACGGCGAGCAGCACCTTCGCGAACTCCCCCGGCTGGATGGAGAATCCGGCGATCCTGAGCCAGATCCGGGCCCCGTTGACGGCCGGGAACAGCACCGGCAGCGTCAGCAGCGCGAGGGCGGCGGCGACACTGACGTACGCGTACCGCTTCAGGACCCGGTGGTCGCGCAGCGCCAGGACCACGAGGGTGAAGAGGGCGACTCCCGAGGCGGACCAGACGAGTTGGGCCGGAGCCGCGTGTTCGCCCGGGGTCTCCAGGTCGAGGCGGTGGATGAGGACCAGGCCGATGCCGTTGAGCAGGACGCCGATCGGCAGCAGCAGCGGGTCGGCGTACGGGGCGCGCAGCCGTACCGCGAGGTGCGCGCACAGGGCGAGCGCGCCGAGCCCGGCGCCGTGCGTGGCGGCGCCGGGCGGGATCGAGCCGGTCCTGGCCAGCCCCACGGCGCAGTAGCCCGACACGCAGAGCAGGACGGCGACGACGAGCAGGCAGAGTTCGACGCCACGGCGCCGGGGGAGCCGTCCGGCCGCGTCGGCGGCGGCCGTGCCGGCCCGGATACCGATACCGGCGCTCGTCATGTCCGGAACCTACCCAAATGGTGCTCCTCGTGAGCCCGGGGCTAGCACCAGCGCGGCGCCGGGCCGATGTTGTCGATGTAGCGTGCGGCGCCCCAGGCCCAGGTGCCGTCGGTGAGCAGGTACCACAGGGGGTTGCCCTGGATCGGCTGGCCCGGGGTCTTGCAGAAGATCGTCACCACCTCACCCTGGGGAGCTACGCGGATGACCGCGCTGCCCCGGTTCGGCGCGCTGCGCAGGACGAGTCCGCCGTTCGCGGTCACGACGCCCTTGTACAGGCGCGGGTTGTCGTGGTGGTGGTGACCACCGTGTCCCCAGTCGTCGTTCGCGGCGGCCGGTACGGCAGCGGCGGCGAGCGCGAGGGCGGCGGTGGCACCGGCTATACCGAGGCGGGTGAGGGTGGAGCGCATGGCGGTTCCTCCGGGAGAGGGGCGGGTCCGGCCCAGGCCGGGTATTAGACGGACTAACGCCACGGTAGGGGGCAAAAGGGGTGGACTGCCCTTCAGATTGCGCCAGCCGGGGACGGCCCCGGCGACCCCGACAGCCCCGACGGCAGCGTCAGCGTCGCGACGGCCCCGCCGTCCGGCGCGTTCCCGAACGCGAGCCGCGCGCCCAGCGCCCCCGCCTGCCCCACCGCGATCGTCAGCCCCAGCCCGTGCCCGCGCGCCCCGCCCTCCGTACGGAACCGCTGGGGCCCGTGCAGCACCAGGTACTCCGGGTAGCCCCCGCCGTGGTCCCGGACCGTCACCACCGGCCCGTCCACCGTCACCACCACCGGCTCCGAACCGTGCCGGTGCGCGTTCGACACGAGGTTGCCGAGCACCCGCTCCAGGCGCCGCCGGTCCGTCTCGACGACCCGGTCCTCGACGACGACCACCTCGGCCGCCCCGCCCGACGCCGCCACGACCCGGTGCGCCAGCGCCCCCAACTCGACCGCGCCGACGTCCAGTCGCTCCTTGCCGGTGTCCAGCCGGGAGATCTCCAGCAGGTCCTCGGTGAGCGTCCGCAGCGCGGCGACCCGGTCGCGGACCAGCTCCGTAGGGCGGCCCGGCGGCAGCAGTTCCGCCGCCGCGTGCAGACCCGTCAGCGGGGTGCGCAGCTCGTGCGCGACGTCCGCCGTGAAGCGCTGCTCGCTCAGCAGCTTGCCCTGGAGCGAGGCCGCCATCCGGTCCAGCGCGGCGGCCACCGCGGCGACCTCGTCCTGCCGCGTCTCCTTCGCCAGCGGGTCGCCGACCCGGGCGTCCAGGTCGCCCGCGCTGATCCGGCGCGCGACCTGCGCGGTCGCCTGGAGGCGCCGGGTCACCCGCGCCACCGCCACCGCGCCGACCAGCAGCGTCACGCCGATCGCCAGGCCCGACGACCACAGGATCGCGTTGTCCAACGCCTCGATCGTGCGCGCCTGTTGGCCGTACTCGACGGCCACCGCCAGCGCCCGGCCGCCGGCCGCCGGGCCCGCCGCCCACATCAGCGGGCGGCCCCGGTAGTCGGCGACCATCGTGCCGCGCTCACCCGCCGCCGCCAGCGCCTTCAGCTCCTTGGGCAGCCCCTCGGGGTCCACGCCCGCGTTCGGCGCCAGCGCGTCGCCCGCCTCGTACGCGTCCGTCGCGTCCGCGAGCTTCGACAGCGCGACGTCCCTCGACTGGCCGACGGTCTGGTTCGTCACCTGGACGTGCACGAGGACGCCGAGCATCGTCGCCAGCGCGCAGCACATCACCGTGATGAACGCCGCGGCCTTGAAGGCGAGGGTGCGGGTCCAGCGGGGGTTGCGGATGAGGCGCGGGGGGCTCATGCGGGGCTCGTGGGACTGGAGGGGTACGGGGGGTACGGGACCGGCGACAAGGTCGGGAGGGGAGCTCCGTACTCGTCCTCTCCGTACGTCCCGGGTACTACGTACGCGGCCCCCGAACCCGAACCCGAACCCGTGCCCGTCGCCGTTGCCGAGGGCAGGGGCTGCGGGGTCGCGGCGGGCATGCCGTGCCGCTTCCCGCTCGGCTGGCGTCTGCCGTCCGTGCGGAGCATCTCGTCGTGCGTGAGGAGCATCGCCTTCTGCTCCGCGTCCCAGGTCCACTGGAGGCGGTACTCGTAGTCCGCGAGGTCCGAGGGCGACCGGATGATCACCGACCGCCCGGCCAGCTCCACCGCGCTGACCGCGTCCTCCCAGGCCATCACCTGGACCAGGCGGTGCGACTCGACGGTGTAGACGCGTACGGCGGTGAGGTCGCCTGGGCTCAGCCGGAACCCGAGCGTGAGGTCGGGCTTCCCGTCGCCGGTGAGGTCCCGGTAGTAGGGCTGTAGTACGGGGCACTTGCCCTTGCCGGCCGTCCCGCACGCCTTCATCAGCCGGTTGGTGTCACGGTAGGGGGCCTGCGCTCCCGCGTAGTCGCTCGGGTCGGACGCGATCTCCGCCCGGACGACCGCGACCGGGTTCACGCGCCGGATGTCGTCCCCCGGTACGGTCACCCCCTGGACCACGTGGGTCTCCGCCTCGTCCAGGTCCCATGCCGGGCTCGACGCGGGCTTGATCTGCGGCCACAGCCGCTCCGGACTGTTCGCCGTCGCGGTCGGCCCCGCCCCACGCAGCCCACCGGCATCACCGCACCCCACCGCCGCCGCCCCCACCAGGGCGACGACGAGCACGAGACGAAGACGCCGGGCGAGACTCAAGGGACTCCTGCATGCCGCACTGAACACTGATCCCGTTCACCTTATTCGTGCGGAAGTCCTTTTTGCGTACTGGACTGGACCAAGGGTTGGGCAAGAGGGGGCGTACCACGGGGCCGCCCCCGGCCTTGAGGCGACCCCAGCCTTGAGACGCCGCCCGGGCCTTGAAGCGACCGCCGGGCCTTCAGGCGAAACGATTGCTCACTCGGCCAGTTCCTCCAGCAGCCGGGCGGTCGACAGCCCCGCCCGCAGATACTCGACGAACAGTTCGTTGTGCAGGGCCCACGGCGAGCGGCGGGAGCGGATCAGGCGGATGGCCTCCTCCGCGCCGTAGCCCCGGCGTTCCAGGGCGTGGGCGACGACCAGGCCGGAGCGGTTGTAGCCGTGGTAGCACCGCACTAATACCCGGCGCCCTTCGTCGAGTGCCTCGCTCGCCGCCCGGGCCAGGCGGATGACACCGGCGAGCTGGGTGCCGTCGAGGGGGCCGTCGGGGATGTCCCAGATGTGGTGCTCGACGCCCGCGTCGGGGCCGTACCCCGGTAACCGCAGCAACGTCTGCACCAGGTCGAACTGATCGCGTACGACGGCCCGTTCCACATGCCCGGAACGGCCCCGGAACTCGTGTCCGCCCATCCACAGCCCGGGCACGATCTCGTTCCACGGACTGTCGGGGGCGGGTACATCGGGCTGCTTCCTGCGGGTCCGCAACAACGCCTCCCCAAACGCGCGCTCGCCTGGAGTACCTCGTAGGTATTACGGGACGTGTGCATAGGGATCTGCCAGTGGCCTGCCCAACTCGCGCCAAAGGTAACCGCCTTCTTGCCCCTGGCGTACCGGTCCTGTTCCCATGGTCCCTGGGGTGATGGTGCATGACCGCACTGCGCGTCGTACCGGCCTGGCGCCACGGCCAGGAACGGCTCTACGTCTGTCTGGCCGACGGAAGGAACATCGCCTGGTACGACCGTGAGGCCGCCAGGGTCAACCTGCTGAGCGACGACCGCAGAACCGACGTACTGGACGCGCTGGCCCCCTTCCTCACCGGCCCGGTGACCGTCGGCCCGCCCCCCGTACCCACCCCCGCCGAACTGGCCCTCCTCGCCCTCCACCCCGACGACGACCTCGCCCCCAACCGCCCCGGCGAGGCCCTGCTGATCGCCCTCGACCGCACCCCGCCGGCCGGCTCACGCCTGCGCCCCGACCCCCGCCGCCGGGCCCTCGCCGCCGAGCAGGCGGTCGGCGACGCGCTCGACGCCCTCGACGGCGCCGGCTGGCACACCCTCCACTCGGTCCCCCTGCCCGGCGGCGACCGCCTCCACCACCTCGCGATCGGCCCCGGCGGGCTGTACGCGGTGCACTCCGTGTACGCCCGCAGACAGCGCGTCCTCGTCGCCGACCCGCACGTCACCCTGGGCCGCCGCGACGCCCAGCCCCTCCTGCGCCGGGTCCGCGCGGACGCGGCGCGCGCGTCGTACGCCCTGACCGCGGAGGTACGCCCCGTCCTCGCCCTCGTCGGCGCGACCGAGGTCCGGGTCACGGCTCCCCTGCGAGAGGTACGGGTCCTACGGGACGACGCGCTGCCCGGGCTGGGGCGGCAGGGCGGGGTGCTGAAGCCGGCGGATGTGGAGGCGCTGCACGCGATGGCCCGGGACCGGGGGACGTGGGGGAGGGTGTGAGGGACCTGAGGGGTACGCCTCGGGTAGGGGATACGCGAGGGGTACGCCTCGGGTAGGGGATACCTGGGAGGTACCTCCTGGGTACTACCCCCTGGGTGCTGCCCCGGGCCTGCCTCCCCGGTACTACCCCTCAGGTACGCCCCCCGCCCGCCCCGCCTCGAACAGCGGTGCCAGCAGATCCCCGTACTCCTCCACCCTCCGTACGACGTCCCCGGCGCGGAAGACCAGACCGCCCCGGCACTGAGCCACCTCCTCCCAGCTCACCGGCGTCGAGGCCGTGGCCTCCGGGCGGGCGCGGAGGGTGTAGGGGGTGGCCGTCGTCTTGCGGGCCGCGTTCTGGCTCCAGTCGACGAAGACCTTGCCGGGGCGCAGGGCGCGGGTCATGCGGTGGACGGCGAGGCCGGGGAGGGCGGCCTCGGCCTCGACGGCGAGCCGCTTGGCGTACGTACTCACCTGATCGGGGGACGCGTCGCGGACCGGCGCGAGGAGGTGCAGGCCCTTCGCGCCGGACGTCTTCGCGTACGCCTCGATGCCGTCCGCCGCGAGCCGTTCCCGCAGCCACAGGGCGACCCGGCAGCACTCGGCGACGCCCGCGGGCGCGCCCGGGTCGAGGTCGAGGACCAGGCGGTCGGCGAGGCCGGGGCGGGTCACCGTCCACTGGTGCGTGTGGAACTCGGCGACCAGGTTCGCCGCCCAGATCAGGCTCGGCAGATCCTGCACGACGACCATCCGCGCGGCCCCGTCCGACCGTGTGACCTGCGCTTTCGTGACCCAGTCGGGGGTGCCGGGCGGGACGTTCTTCGTGAAGAAGACCTGGCCGGCCGCGCCGTCCGGGTAGCGCAGGAAGGAGACGGCGCGGTCCCGCAGGTGCGGCAGCAGGACGTCCGCGATCGTCGCGTAGTAGTGCAGCACCTCGCCCTTCGTGAAGCCGTCCGCCGGGTACAGCACCTTCTCCAGATTGCCGATCGCGAGCCGCCGCCCGGCCACGGAGGTGATAGGCGTCATACGATAAGAATCACGCAAAACGGTGGTTAATGGGACGGAAAGGATGTCAACCGTGCGATCCATATGGAACGGCGCCATCTCCTTCGGCCTGGTCAGCATCCCGATCAAGCTGGTCAACGCGACCGAGAGCCACTCCGTCTCCTTCCGGCAGATCCACACCGAGGACGGCGGCCGGATCCGCTACCGCAAGGTCTGCGAGCTGGAGGACCGCGAGGTCGCGGGCGCCGAGATCGGCAAGGGGTACGAGGAGGCCGACGGCACGATCGTCCCCATCACCGACGACGACCTCGCCCACCTGCCCCTCCCCACCGCCCGCACCATCGAGATCGTCGCCTTCGTCCCGGCCGACCGCATCGACCCCCTTCAGATGGACACGGCGTACTACCTCGCCGCGTCCGGCATCCCCGCCGCCAAGCCGTACACGCTGCTGCGGGAGGCCCTGAAACGCAGCAACAAGGTCGCCGTCGCCAAGTACGCGCTCCGGGGCCGCGAACGCCTCGGCATGCTCCGCGTCGTCGGCGACGCCATCGCCATGCACGGGCTGCTGTGGCCGGACGAGGTCCGCGTCCCCGAAGGCGTCGCACCCGAGACCGAAGTCGCCATCCGCAAAGAGGAGTTGGACCTCGCGGACGTCCTCATGGACACCCTCGGCGAGGTCGACCTGGACGACCTCCACGACGAATACCGTGAAGCGCTCCAGGAGTTGATCGCCGCGAAGTCCTCCGGCGAGACACCGTCCGAGCCCGCCTCTCCTCCCTCCTCCGCCAAGGTCCTCGACCTCATGGCGGCCCTGGAGAAGAGCGTCAACGCGGCGAAGGCGTCACGCGGCGAGGACGCGGAGGTCAAACAACTCCCGCCCCGCAAGAAGGCGACGGCGAAGAAGACGGCGCCGAAGAAGAGAACGGCGGCGAAGAAGACGGCTGCCCGGAAGCGGACGGCGTGATCACCTCACGGACGCCTGCACTCCGGACCGGAAACCTTCTTGCGCCCCCACACGAGGCACCCCCACCGGACCAGACCCCCCACTCCCAGCGAGACGATCACGGCACCCCAGTCGATGACGTGCGGCAGTCCCGGAAAGAACGCGAAGAACGCCAGCCCCGCCACAACTCCCCCGACAAACCCACCCACTCCGACCCGCCGCAGCCACGCGCCCTGCCGCTCGCTCACAACACCCCTCATTTCGTCACGTGGTGACACTGACTCACCCGCCGCACTCCACCGACATACAGATGCGCACACGCCCTGCCGCACTTCTCCGGCGGCTGCCCGGAACAACCCCCGCACCCCGAGCCGGTTACTCGAAGAACGACGACGTCACCGGACCGAGCGAGCGCGGGGCGGCCAACCAAGCGCCCCTGGAGGGGAGTTCATCGGCAGCTGCCTCCGGCCGGCCGTGCGCGGGACGCTGAGAGGGCTTCGTGACAGGTGCCTTCACGGCCTGGTCCTCCGTGTGAATATGAGAAGGGGCCACCTGGGATTCCGCCCGGGTGGCCCCTTCTCGTGTAAGTCAGCCGATGGATCTCACCGATCTCCAGTCCGCCGACAGCACGACCTTCACCGCCGCGTTGGTGTTCGTACGGCTCGGGTGGTACAGCCGGATCTGCCCGTCCGTCGCGGACCGCGCCCAGATGTCGGGGATGCCGTCGCCGCTGACGTCGGGGATGCCGATGGCGGTGGAGACGGCGGACTCGGCCCAGCCGGTGCCGTACGCGACGTCCTGGCCGCTGAGGGAAGTGGAGCCGAGCTTCAGGGAATCGAGGTCGGCGCTGCCGGTGACGGGGCCGGGCTTGCCGTGGCGTACGGACATGGCGCCGTTGTCGAGGTTGCGGAAGAGCATGTCGGGCGTCGTGTCGCCGTTGATGTCGGCGACGTTGACGATGTCGCGGCGGGCCCACGCGTCGGGGTTCATCATCGTGGCCGTCTGGAACTTCCCGCCGGTGTAGCCGGAGAGGACCCAGAAGGAGCCGCCGGAGCGCAGGAAGAGGTCGGGCAGCCGGTCGCCGGTGATGTCGCCGACGGCCCTGATCTGCGTCCAGGTCGAGGGCGCGGGTACGTCGGACGGCAGGATGATCCGGACGCGCCGGGTGACGTCGAAGCTGCCGTACCCGTCCCCGGGGTAGAGCCAGAAGGTCCCGTCGGGAGAGACGGCGAAGAGGTCGGTGATGCCGTCGCCGGGGTACGCGTCGGAGAAGTGGGTGATCAGCGCGGCCCTGTTCGTCGCCGCGTCGTACCAGTGCCCGGCGGGGTGCAGCGCTCCGCCGGTGGTGTACGAGGCGGGCATGCAGCCCTGGAGTTCACCGGCCGGCAGCCCGACGCAGGTGAAGAGCTGGCCGTTGCCGTTCACGTGGAGGATGTCGGGCAGCTTGTCGCCGCTGACGTCGCCGGGCTCGTCGCCCGTGTCACGGGGCGGGACGTAGAAGCCGTGGTTGGTGACCGCGCTCTGATTGCCCGCCGCGTCGAAGGCGTACACGTTCAGCCAGTTGGGGCCGGTGTGCTGGGGTTTGAGCGCCGGGTCGGTGAAGGCGCCGCCGACCGCGTCCACGGTCTTCCACCACAACCCCTCGATCCCGTACCGGAACTTGGTCGCACCCGGAGAGGCGAAGGTGACCGCTCCGGTGCCGCCGAACGCGACCTTCGCCCAGGTCTGCCCATCGCTGGTCAGCTCGGGGAACACATCGCTGTCGACCGTCGGCGGCGACGGGGCCGACGCGTCGATGGTCACCGCGCACCGGTTGCCGGTGGTCGGGAAGTACGAGGACACCCGCCCGCCGGAGTCCTCCGCGCGGACGTCCCAGAAGTAGACCCCCTTGTCCGCGAGGTTGGCCGCCGCGATGGTGATCGACGCCTTGCCGCTGGACAGGCTGGTGACGAGGGTCCCCGCCGGGACGGCGGCACCGGACTTCCACATCCGGAAGCGCAGGCCCTTGAGGTTGCCGTCCGGGTCGGTGGACTTGGCGGACAGGACCACGTTGGTCTTGCCGATCGTCGCCCCGGCCGCAGCGGTGTTGCAGGTGCCGCCGGGAGCGCTGGTCACGCCGCTGGGGGTGGCCGGCGGGCGGTTGTACTCGACCGTCAGCTGCGCCGTGGCCGCCTGGAACTTGCGCCAGGTCTGGGTGTCGCGCTCGCTGGTCGCGCGCATCCCGAGGGTGAGGCTCGACCAGCCGGCGTCCGCGCCTTTCTGCGCGGCGGCCTTGATGTCGAACACCTCGAATTCGTCAGGGCAGTTGCCGGACTTCCAGCCGTGTGCGAACGACTTCCGGTCGAGTTCGGTCGTCCAGGCCGGCTGCTTCTTCCACGTGGTGCCCGACGAGATCGCTCCCGTCATCCAGAGCTGGAACTCCCGCTTCTCGCACGACCAGGAGTGGTTGTTCAGAACCTTGAAGGTCGCCTTGCTGACCGTCGCGCCCTTCAGCGAGCTGTTGTAGTTCATCCGCCAGAACGAACGGGCGGTGCCTCCGGTGTCGTTCTCGTGGCCCACCCGCGCCTCGGGCGTGCCGTCGTTGTAGTTGACGCCGTTCCAGAAGCTGGAGTTGGGGTGGGGCTGGTAGGCCACGGTCCAACCCGTCGTGCGCGGGTAGATCGCCGGGTCGACGAACACCGGGAAGCGGGCCTCAGGGTCGCTGAGCAGCCCGGTCTGACCGGCCTTCACCTCAAGCCGCGCCGTCCCCGTCCCCTCCCCGGTCAGCGCCATCGGCGCCGGTGCCTGCCGTGAGCCCGGCTCGATGCCGTTCAGCCCGGACAGGGCCAGCACTTCCTCCGGCGTCGCGACGGAGTCGCCCGGCGCGTCCGGGTCCTGCGGCAGTTCCGGGTCGCGTCCGCCGGAGTCCCACGCGAACGGCGTCGGCACGGACCCGATCTCCGCGCCGGAGGCGTCCGTGATCAGCACGCGCTGCGCCGACGGGTCGGACCGGAAGACGGCCGTGGACGACTTCAGCCCGTACGACAGCGACGCCAGCGCCGGATTCGCCGCGGCCTCACGGGTCTTGACGATGAGGAGCTGAGCGAAACCGCCCTCCGCGCGGGCGACCATCAGGAGGTCGACGCCGGGCAGCACCTCGGAGTAGAGGGCGCGCTGACCGCTCAGCACCGGCTCCGGCAGCTCGCCGGGCCAGGTGTAGGAGATGGCGTGACCGCCGATGACCGTCTGCGCCAGCACGGTGTCCTGACCGGCCGTCAGGGCGCGTCGCGCGTACGACCGGTCCGCCCTGTCCTGCCGCGTCCCGGCCGAGAACAGCAGCGGCACCACCGGGTTGGCGGGGCGTATGCCGTCGTCGGTGCGCCGGAGCCGGTTGTCGACCGGCGCCCAGCGGCCCTCGGCGTTCTTCGCACGCCGGGGGAGCGCCGCGACCTCCGTGCGCATCCGGCCGTCGGGCAGGGCCCAGGTCAACTCGGTGGCGGTGGTCGCGGTGTCGACGGCCACGGCCTTGCCGGTACGCCGGGACTCGGCCACGGCAGCGGCCTCGTCCCGTGGGCCGACCTCGGCCTTGCGGGCGTCAACGGGCCCCCGGGCGGCGGGAGTCGGCGGATCGTCGGGGTGCCACCAGGGCAGCAGGGCGACAGTCAGGGCGGCCAGAACCAGGCCGATGGCGAGGGTCAGCCGGGTGCGTGTACGCACGGACCACTCCCGTGTGAACCAGGACGGATGAAGACAGAGCGCCGACACGATCACACGGTTCTCACCGTTCGTCCACGGATGAAAATTTTATGAATCCGTGATGGAGGCTTGGTGAGCGCTTTACTGGGGGTTTTGTGTCCGGTTCAGCACGCTCGGTGACGGATTGGCCTGTGGTGCAAGTCTCAAACGTACGGTTCTGCTCCACTTCAAAGCCCTTGAACTCTGCGGTGCTCATGCCAGAAGGTCCTGATCAGCTCTGTTGTCTGCATCGCCTGGGTGGGGTCGACGCGTATGCGTGTGCGATTGCGTTCTCAAGGTCCAAGACGGCGCCGCGTCCGCGTGGCGACGGTTCTGCTGCTGTCCTCGGTCCTGACCGTGACGAGCCTCAACTCCGAGGCGTGGTCGGTGCCGGCGCCCGGCATGACCAGGGCGATCGAGCTGCCGAAGCTGCCGGAGACCGATCCCCTCGACGGCGACGAGGAGGCGGACAAGAACCTCCAGACCGCGCCCGAGGTCCCCGTCGAGCCGTACACACCGACCGCCGTCACCCCGTGGACCGAGGACAGCGGCACCGCGACGATCGCGGCGGACACCGCGCCCGGCACCACCGTCCCCGTCGAGGACCTCCCGATCGCGGTCGGCGTCCCCGAGGGCGGCGACCCGGCGACGCTCGTCGGCGACTGGAAGGTCGACCTCGCCTCACCGGCCACCTCCCAGGACGCCGGCGTCTCGGGCCTGATCATGCGGGTCACCCCGCCCGCCACCGCCGACCCGGCCGCCCAGGTCGCCCTCGCCGTCGACACCACCGCGTTCGCCGACCTGTACGGCCCCCAGGCCGCCGAGCGCTTCGGCCTCACCCTGCTCCCGGACTGCGTCCTGGACGCCCCCGGCACCGGTGACTGCGCCCCCGAGGACGGCGTCACGACCATGTCGGGCACGGCCGAGGCGCAGCCCGAGCGGCTGTCCAGCGAGGTCGAGGAGGTCCCGGCGGCGAAGGCCCCGGCCACGATCACCGCCGCTCGGCAGGAGAAGACCCGCACGATCCTGACGGGGTCGGTGCCGGTCGCCGAGCTGCTGGCGGGCGCGGAGACCTCGACCACGACCGGCGCGTCGATCCGGACCGCCGGTACAGCCGACTCGTACGGCTCCGACGCCGCCCCCGCGTACAGCTCCCGCGCTCTGGCCGGCACCGCCGGCGCGGCTCTCACGTACAGCTCCGCCGCTCCGGCCGACATCGCCGGTGCGGCTGCGCGGGACACGTCCGCCACCGCGTCCCGCACGGCCGGGAAAGCGACTCCGTCAGCCGGGAAAGCGACCTCGGCCGCCGGGAAAGCCACCCAGGCCACCGCGTCCCGCGCGGTCGGGAAGGCCACCCCCGCCACCACCGCCCTCCCCGCCGTAGACGCCGCAGGCCCCCGCGTAGTCGGCGCCCTCGACACCGGCTCCTCCACCTCCGGCGACTTCTCCGCCACCCCCCTCCTCTCCTCCGGCTCCTGGTCGGCGGGCTCCTCCTCGGGCGCCTTCACGTACGGCTACCAGCTCCAGGTCCCGGAGTCGGCGGGCGGCCTCACGCCGAAGGTCAGCTTCGGCTACTCCTCCCAGACGGTCGACGGCCGCACCTCGGCCACCAACAACCAGGCGTCCTGGATAGGCGACGGCTGGGACTACAACCCCGGCTCCATCACCCGCAGTTACGCCACCTGCCGCGAGGACTCCAAGAAGGCGGGCTCGAACAACAAGACCCACCGCACCTCGGACCTGTGCTGGGGCTCGGACAACGCGACCCTCTCCCTCGGCGGCACGACCACGGAACTGGTGTGGGCGGACGGCAAGTGGACGACGGCGAACGGTGACGGAGCCGTCGTCCAGCAGATCCGCGACGAATCCACCGGCAACGGCGCCTACAAGGGCGAGTACTGGATCGTCACCACCCGCGACGGCACCAAGTACCACTTCGGCAAGCACAGGTTGCCCGGCTGGTCGAGCGGAAAGCCGGTCACCGACTCGGTGTTGACGGTCCCGGTGTACGGCAACCACAGCGGCGAGGACTGCTACCAGTCCGAGTGGAAGAACTCCGCCTGCACCCAGGGCTGGCGCTGGAACCTCGACTACGTCGAGGACGTCCACGGCAACGCCATGTCCCTGTGGTGGCAGAAGGAGGAGAACCACTACGCCCGCAACTTCAACTTCAAGGCCCCCGTCAAGTACGACCGGGGCGCCTGGCTCGACCACATCGACTACGGCCAGCGCAAGGACGCCGACGGCAGCGTCCTGGACACCCCCGCGACCTCCCGCGTCACCTTCTCCGTCGCGGAACGCTGCCTGCCGAAGGACGGCGTCTGCTCCGAGGCCAACTTCACCGACAAGGACCCGGGCAAGTACCGCATCTGGTACGACACCCCGGCCGACCTGCGCTGCGCCGCCTCCGGAAAGAAGTGCTGGAACGCGGGCCCGTCCTTCTGGACCCGCAAGCGCCTGACGGCCGTCACCACCGAGACCCAGCGCGTCGCCGGTTCCACGGCACGTCAGCCGGTCGACAAGTACACCCTCACCCACGACTTCCCGGTCCTGAGGACGGGCCCGAACACGGCGTTGTGGCTGGAGTCGGTCCAGCGCACCGGCTACGACCGCGCAGGCGCGAGCACCACCCTCAACGCGGTCCGCTTCGAGTCCAATGCCGAGGACATGCCGAACCGCGTGAAGGACGACGCGCGCCCCGGCTTCTCCCGCCTGCGCGTCGGCCGCGTGATCAACGAGTACGGCGGCGAGACCGTCGTCACCTACAAGACCCCCGAGGGCGACTGCAAGACCGGCACGGGCCTGCCCGGCAAGAAGGACACCGCCGAGCTGAAGGCCAACACCCGTCTGTGCTACCCGGCTTACTGGCACCCCGACCCCGAGGTCGAGGACATCGACTGGTTCCACAAGTACGTCGTGGACACCATCGAGGAACTCCCCAACATCGCCGGCGCGTTCGCCACGCAGACCGCCTACCGGTACAAGAACGCGGGTTGGCGGCTCGCCGAGGCCGAGTTCACCAAGAAGGCCACCCGTACGTACTCCCAGTTCGCGGGGTTCGAGCAGACCACCGTCATCACCGGCAGCGATGAGCCGTCCATCGGCAGCAAGCGCTCCAAGGCGGTCACCCGCTTCTTCCGGGGCATGGGCGACGACGTCCCGGTGAAGGACATCACCGGCGCGGAGATCGCCAAGGACCGCGAGCCGTTCGCGGGCCGCATAGCCGAGGAGCTGACGTACTCCGAGGCCACGGACGCGGACACGGACTGGCTCTCGCGCAGCGTCACCGTCCCCGAGGCGACGGTCCTGGCCACCCGCACCCGAGACGACGGCCTGACCCCGTTGAGGGCCTGGCGTGTCACCGAACCCGAGGAGATCGCGTACACCCGCTCCTCCGGCACCGGCGACGACACCCGCACGCTGCGGACCGTCAAGTCGACGACGACGTACGAGCCGACGCACGGCCTCCCCACCCAGGTCGAGTCGCTCGGCGACACCGGCAGGACGGGCGACGAGTCCTGCACGCGCCTCGAATACCTCCACCAGACGGCAAAGAACCTGATCGGCCTGTCCAAACAGGTCCTGGTCTCCCCAACCACCTGTGCGGCAGCGGACTTCACGGACCTCTCCACCCTGAGTGGCGCCACCCGCACCGCATATGACGGCCAGTCATACGGCGCCGCCCTCCTCGCCGGCACCCTCGGCGAGGCGTCGCAGACCTGGTCCCTCAAGGGCGACGCCTCCGGCTTCCAGTCCAACGGCCGGACCGAGTTCGACGAGACCGGCCGCGTCGTCAAGCAGACCGACCCGGACGGCAATTCGGGCACGATCGCCTACACCCCGCCCACCGGCCAGGTCTTCAAGGTCACCGAGACCAACGCGGCCGGCCACACCCAGATCCAGGACCTGGAGCCGGGCCGGGGCACCTCGCTGCGGACCACCGACGCCAACGGCCATACCAGCGAGGCGAAGTACGATGCGCTCGGCCGCCTCGTCGAGGCCTGGGGCGCGGGCCGCACCCCGTCCGCCTCGGCCGTACCGGACTTCAGGGCCGTCTACACGATCCCGGCGCACAACGCGACACGGGAGGAGGTCAAGCCGCCGTACGTCACGACGTACGCGCGCGGCCACGAGAACCGGATCGAGACCTCCGTAACTCTCTACGACGGCCTGGGCCGTGAGCGCCAGACGCAGGAACAGGCCGACGGCGGCGGCCACTTGATCACCGACACCCTCTACAACACCTCCGGCGAGATCTGGCAGACCAACAACGCCTACTTCACCCTCGACGCGAAGCCCGGCGAACTCTTCTCCCCGCTCGCCGACACCGTCGTCCCCAACATCACCCGCTACAGCTACGACGGCCTCGGCCGCGTCCTCACCGAGACCCCGGTCCTGAAGGTCAAGGACCCGCAGTCCGGCGAGGCCACCTCACAGCCGGTCGAGGAGCGCGCCACCCGCTACGAGTACGGCCAGGACTGGTCGAAGGTCATCAACCCGGCCGGCACCTCGTCCTACCGCGTCTACACCGACGCGCTGGGCCGCACCGCCCGCCTCGACACCTTCAACCCGCAGGCCCCGAACGGCTTCACGTCCACGCGCTACACGTACGACCGCCACGGCCGTCTGACGAAGGCGGCCAACTCGGCCCAGCCGAACAGCCCGTGGAGCTGGACGTACGACAACCGGGGCCGCCAGGTCACGGCGACGGACCCCGACACGGGCACGACGCGCACCGAGTACGACCACCGCGACCGCACGCTGAAGACCATCACCCAGCGCGCCACCGTCTGGAACGGCTACGACGCCCTCTCCCGCCCGACCGAGCAGCGCCTTGGGGATGACAAGGGCACCCTGCTCGCGTCCCTGGACTACGACAAGGCGCCCGGCGGCAAGGGGATGCCGTACAGCGCGACCCGCTACACCAGCGGCGAGGCGTACACGCAGAAGGTCGACGGCTACACGAAGGACTACCAGCCGACGTCCACGACGCTGACCCTCCCGCAGTCCCTGAAGGACGCGTGGGGTTTGGACACCACGTACAAGTACGGCTACACGTACACCGACACCGGCAGCCTCCAGGAGGCGACCCTCCCCAAGGCGGGCCGCTTCGACGCCGAGAACCTGGTCGTCCGCTACAACGAGAACGGCAAGCCGCTCTCCATCAGCGGCAAGGACTGGTACGGCGCCGAGACCGTCTACGACGTCCACGGCCAGGTCCTGCGCTCGACGCTGGGCGCGCAGCCGTACCGCGTCTGGACCAGCGCCCTGTACGACGAGTCGAGCGGGGAGTTGACCGAGCAGTCGGTCCACCGGGAGGGCAAGACCGACACGGCGGTCGTCCCCGGCAACCTGGTCTCCCGCCGCACCTACGCCTACGACCCCTCCGGCAACGTCACCTCCATCCGCGAGAACGCCGAGGGCAAGGCCGCCGAACGCCAGTGCTTCACGTACGACCCGCTGGGCCAGCTGAAGACGGCGTGGACCTCTGGTGATCATTCTTCGTGCGTCGGCCCGAAGAAGTCCGACGGGTCCCTGAACGTCTCGGCGGGCGCGGACAGTTCGGGCTACTGGCAGGAGTACGAGTACGACCTCGTCGGCAACCGCACGAAGCTGACGGAGAAGAACCTCGCGGGTTCCGCCGAGCTGGACGCGGTCACGTCGTACGCGTACGGCAAGGCGGACGGCAGCCAGCCGCACACCCTCACGAAGGTGTCGAAGAAGTACCGGGCCGCTGCCGGCGGCCCGGAGGTGACGGCCGAGGCCGAGCGCCTGTACGAACTCACCGGTGAGACCAAGTCGATCACCTCGGTCCAGAACGGCGACAAGCAGGAGCTGGCCTGGACGTACGACGGCAAGGTCGAGCGGATCACGGGTGCGGGGACGGGCGGGAAGACGCCGTACGTCGGTCTCGCCGACAAGTGCGTAGACCTGAAGAGCAGCGTCACGGCCGCCGGTCAGCCGATCCAGCTGTACTCCTGCAACGGGACGCCGGCTCAGCGCTGGAGCTTCTCCGTCGCTCCGGGGCAGGCGGACCGGAACCGGGGGACGTTCAGGATCTACGACGACTGGTGTGCTCAGCCTGCGGGCAGTACGGCTGGTTCGGCGGTGCAGCTCCAGAAGTGTGTGACGGGGGCGGCCGGTCAGGAGGTCAAGCGGACGACCGCCGGTCAGCTCGTCCATGCTGCCTCGGGGTTGTGCTTCGCGGTGAAGGACGCTTCGTCGGCGAACTCCACGCTGATCGTGCTGGCGGCGTGTGACGCGTCCCGGGCCGAGCAGCAGTGGGCTGCGCAGAACGACACGCGGTACGTGTACGGGCCCGACGGTTCGCAGCTGCTGGCCGTCAAGGGGAAGCAGGCCACGCTGTATCTCGGTGACACCGAGGTGACGGTGGCTGCGGGTGGTGCGCTGGTCAACTCTCAGCGGACGTACTCGGCGCCGGGTGGTGCGGTGATGCGGTACGCGCAGGGTGGAGGGATGGAGTACCTCGTCGCGCTCGCCGGGGACCATCAGGGCAGTACGTACGTCGAGGTGGGTCTCGACGGGTCGATGCCGGTGCGGGTGCGTAAGCAGGACCCGTTCGGGAACCAGCGGGGCACCGGGACGGTCGGGGTCGACTTCCAGTCCAACAAGGGCTTCCTGGGGGCGAACCGGGACGATGCGTCCGGGTTCCAGCCGCTGGGGGCGCGGCTGTACGACCCTGTCGTGGGCCGCTTCCTCTCCGCGGACCCGGTCCTGGACCTCAACGACGTGTTGCAGTCCAACGGGTACTCGTACGCGCACAACAACCCGGTGACGATGTCGGACCCGACGGGGTTGTCGATCAGCCTCACGGCGTCGGAGCGGGCGGCTGCGCTTGCGGGGGCGGGGTTGTCACCGGCTCAGGTCGCGCAGGCCCAGGCGATGATGGGGAAGTCCCTGACGTCGGTCATCCTGGCGGTGGCGTGGGAGACGCTGAAGGACTTCATCGGCATCAACGATGCGATGGCGTGCTTCGGCGGGGACATGTGGTCCTGCGCGGGGCTGATCGTGGACGCGATCCCCTGGACGAAGTTCGGGAAGATCCCGTCGGTGTTGAAGGCCGTCAAACGCACGATCAACGCGATCGAGTCGTTCAAGGCGGCGAAGAAGGCGGCGGAGCTGGTCCTGAAGGCGGCCAAGGCCGCCGAGACGGCCGCGTTGAACGCCAAGAAGGCGGCGATCGAGAAGGCGAAACGCGAAGCCGCGCAGAGAGCGAAGAAGAAGGCGGCGGAACAGGCGAAACGCACGGCCGACGCGGCTGCTGCGCGGGCGAAGAAGACCGGCAACGGGGCACAGAAACAGGCCCAGGCGAAGGCGGCGCCCAAGGTCTCCACGGCGAAGAGTGCCGGCGGGGGGAGTAAGAGCACGACGAAGGCGACCGGGTCGAAACCGGGCGGGAACTCCGGGGGGTCGTCCCGGGGGAGTGGCGGGTCCAGCGGGAGCGGAGGCTCCGGCAAGGCCGAGGGCGGAGGCGGTTCTTGCTCGATCAGCAACAGCTTCGTCCCCGGTACCAAGGTCCTGATGGCCGACGGCTCGACCAAGCCGATCGAGAAGGTCAAGGCCGGCGACAAGGTCATCGCCACCGACCCGAAGACGGGCGAGACCAGTGCTCAAACGGTCACTGCCGAGATCAAGGGAGCGGGTCTCAAGCACCTCGTCAAGATCACGATCGACACCGACGGCGACAAGGGCACCAAGACAGCCTCCGTCACCGCGACCGACGGACACCCCTTCTGGGTACCCGAACTCCGGAAGTGGGTCGACGCCAATGACCTGCGGGCTGGAGAGTGGCTGCGTACCGGGGCCGGGAGCCTCGTACGAGTCACGGCTGTGCAACGGTGGGCCGGTTCGGAGACAACGGTTCACAACCTCACCATTGGTGATACTCACACGTACTACGTGCTGGCGGGCGAGGCTCCGGTTCTCGTCCACAACTGCGGCACTGGTGGCGCTGACCCTGATCACCTTCAGGACATCGTCGATGACATGACCGACTTGGCTGGTGGGGGTGCCAACTGGCGGACCATGGGTGCGCTGCATGCCGATACCTCCGCCGGTGGGTTGGACCTTGTCGCTGTCGGAGCACGCGCAGACCTGACGCAGAGGCAGTGGTCGGCACTTCCCTCACTCGGGTCGGGCACACTCGCCATCCGCGTTCCGCAGCCGGCCAGTACAGTGGCCAGGGACGATCTATGGCATGCCGAAGTAAAGTTGTGGACCGAAGCGGCGGGCATCCTCCAAATCCAGCCGCAGCTGCTGATAGTCAGCAGGCCGATCTGTCCCCAGTGTCAGAACTTCCTGACGCGCCGAGGGGCAACAATTACGTCGGCCACAACAGCCGAGTGGTAGCCGACGTATGACAGCCGCAGGGGAGCGCATGTGTCCGCTCCCCTGCGCTCGTAGCGATTGTCCAGGATGGAGCACACGAATGCAGGAGCTGGCCCGCGCTACGGCCCTGGCCTACAACGCGTCAGTGGTCCTTCGGATCGGAAGCGCGGTTTTTGCTGTATGTCCCGACGACCGTCTCCAGTCCTTGTACTACCGCGTGGATGGGGGGATCAGGCCAGTGTGGCGCTATCTGCGTGGTTCGGAGATCCCTTCTTCCTTTGCCGAGGAAGCTGAAGATGCGAACCGCAGGCTGTGGGAACAGGCTTCCGTGCTACCACTGCCCAGAGATTTCCTTTCCGGTTACCGAGATCTCGCTGCGATCGCTATTGCATATTTTTATCGAAATGAGGGAGTTTCCCGAGACGAGATGTCCGCGCGCGCAGTGGAGGCGGTCGGCTTTCTGGAAGCAGGGGTGGGCAGCGCAGCGGGCGCTATAGAATTCGAGAGGTTGTGCCAGGCGACTACGGAGTCCCTGCTCCAAGGCTGGGCTGAGGACCCGCTGGCCACGATGAGACGAGTACGCCGTGAGACCGACGTGTGGGCTCTGGCCTATCAGCGGTTCGTACGGCCGGAGCTTGGTCTCGGCCACGGTATCTCGGGCTGACCGCCCAACGTCGTTTGCCAGACCCAATGAGCTGTTCTGCTGGGCGCATGATCGGTGTAGTGGGGCGGGCTTTACGGCGAGACCGCGTTGGTGAGTTCGTCCAAGCTTGCGATGCGGAAGTGCTTGAGTCTTCGTACCATGTGTGACGCGAGGTACCAGGGCGGTCATGCTCTTGTACC
The DNA here is from genome assembly GCF_033794345.1 of Streptomyces niveiscabiei. NCBI lineage: Bacteria > Bacillati > Actinomycetota > Actinomycetes > Kitasatosporales > Streptomycetaceae > Streptomyces > Streptomyces niveiscabiei. The sequence goes on along the minus strand of NZ_JARAYJ010000037.1, from coordinate 64,588 downwards.
TCGTGCCATATGTCATCGGCGTTATGGAGGGCGGGCGGTACTCGATCGAGATCGAGCCGGAGGTGCGGCTGTGGCTGGAGAAACATTTCCGCTCAGCACTACACGCAGGTCGAACGTGTCGCGGATCTGCTGGCCGAGCAGCCCACCACGCTCGACGAACCGCACTCCCGCCCCCTGGGCGGCAAGCTCCGCGAGCTGCGCTTCCGCCTGGACGATGCCCATCAGCGGATCACCTACTGGCTGGCGCCCGGCCGACGTGTCGTACTGCTCACCGTGTTCCGCAAGACCAAGATGCGCGAGCAGGCCGAAGTGGACCGCGCCCACGCCGCACAGCGATTGTGTGAGGCGGAGCATGAAGCCGCCGCCGAGCACGATCTCTACAGCCGTGACCTGAAGGAGAACCGATGAACCACAGCGAATGGAGGACCCGCCGCCACCGCCGGCTGCTGGGCGAACACCTGGACGCCGACCCCGAGTACGACCGGGTCTACGAAGAGGCCGGCCTCGCCATGACGTTGGGCAAGGCCGTCTACGACCGGCGTAGGCAGCTGGGTCTGAGCGAGGCCGACCTCGCCGAGCGTATGCACGTCGACGTCGAGGACATCGAAGGCATCGAGACGGCCACCGAGCTGCCGTCCATCGCGGTCATCATGCGCCTGGCCCGCGCACTGGACCTCACGGTGGACGTGCACCTCGCCGGCGGAGACGAGCCCACCGTCACTGTCATCGCCCCAGCGGCCTGAGGCGGGGAGGAACCATGCAGGACCCGCCTTCCGCGCTCGCCCGTGAGCTCGGGCGACTCGTTCACGCCCGGCGCGTCGAACTCGGGTTGTCCCAGGCCGAGCTGGCCGAGCGGTGCGGGATGAAGCAGCCGCAGATCTCCCGGTTCGAAGGCGGCGGGACCGTGCCCACGCTTCCCCTTCTGCGCCGACTGGCTCATGCGCTCGGCGCCGACCTGACCATCAGCCTCACTCCGCATGACGAAGCCGCTTGATACGGACTCGGAGTTTCTGAGGCGGTGCGGACCGCTGACGGCAGGCTCCTGACGCAGGGCTTCTGCTTCGGTTCGGTGCTGCCCGGTTATGACGACGGCCCCGACCTCGGCCGACTTCAGCTCTACTGCCGGGAGAGTGTGGCCGGGTCGATCTCGATGGGGAACGGGGTGTCCAGGCGGGTTGTCGCGCCTGCGAGGGCCGTCGTCCGCTCCGTGTACCGGCCGCCTTCCAGCTCGTGGACGACAAGCATGGGGGCTGGATCGAATTCGAGTCGCCAGAAGTGTGGGATGGCCGCCTCGGCGTAGAGCATCGGTTTGAATGTGCGGTCCATCATGCGATTGCCGGGGGAGACCAGTTCGATCACGAGCTGTATGCCCTCGGCGTCGACACTGACGCAGTCTTTGACGGTCGCACCGGCGTCGGTCACGACCAGGTCGGGTACTACCAGGCCCGACGGCAGGGTGACGTTGATGGCTTCCAGCACCTCGACCGGCGCCTTGGCGGCCTGGGCCGCAGCGTGCAGGATCATGGCCAGCCGGAACGAGGCCCGCTGGTGGCGGACGCCGGGCGCGGGGGAGATCACGAGGGATTCCCCCAGTAGCTCGTAACGGAGGGTGCGATCTTCAGGCAGAGCCAGGACGTCGGCAACGGTCCAGGGTCCGGTGTGGCCGCCGGCAACGGCCATTCCCTTTCACCTCCTCGTCCCGACCGGGAGTACTGGGTGCGACACCGGGTTCGTCAGTGCGGGCGAGTTACCGGACGTGCTCCGACTTGACGGCGTTCACGAAGGCCAGCCAGGAGGGGACGGGGAAGACGAAGGCCCCGTGGGAGGGGGCCTTCGAGTCGCGGACCGCGACCTCGTCGGCGGGGAGGGGGAGGTACTCGACGCAGTCGGCGTCGGCTCCGTCGCTGTAGCTGCTCTTGTGCCAGCCGTCTGCCGGGAGGTTCTTGCGGATCATCGGCTCTCGTCAGCTCCCTCGAAGTCCTTCATCACCCGCCTGATCAAGTCGGCGGTCTGTCGTGACGATAGGGCGGACGCTCGAATGTCGTCAAAGAGCTTCCGGTAGACCTCCACATCGGCGGCGTCCTGCATGTACAGGGCCTTGGCTCTGGTGCTGACCTCCACGACGTCGAGAGTGGTGGCGTCATCGTTGATGATCGTCCGGAAGGCTCCGTGGAGGCCGGCGTAGACCGCCTGCTCGAACGGGACGACCTGGATGGTGAGGTAGGACTCGTTCGTCAGCTCAAGCAGGTGACCGAGTTGCTTCCTCATGACGGCGGGACCGCCGACCGGCCTGCGGATAGCGCCTTCGTCGAGGACACACACCACCTGCGGCGGCCTCTCCCGCTTGAAGATCTCCTGCCGGGCCATTCGGAGGTCGACGTAGTGCTGTACATCCTCCGGGGTACGCCATGGATCGAACCCGTAGATCATGGCGTAGGCGTACTCCGGTATCTGGAGCAGCCCCGTCAGGTGCATGGCCGAGAACGCCTCGATGCGCGTGCACTCGGCTTCCAGCTCCACGATCTCGCGCAGGTTCACACCGAGGTTGTACTCGGGGAAGTACTGCCGCTGCCCACTCTCCCGTAGCAGTGTGATCAGGTCCGCGCGAACCTGTTCGTCCTTCACGCCGTACAGGTCGAGCAGTGCCTGGAGCTCCAGTCGGCGGAGACGGAGTCTGCCAGTCTCGATCTTGGACATCTTGCTCTGCTGGGCGTCGAGTGCGCCGGCGGCTTCTTTCTGTCCGATGCCCGCAGCCTCGCGCAGCCGCTTGAGATCGGCTCCGAGTTTGCGCTGCCTGAGCGTGGGACCTTGCCGACTTGCCACTTTCCCTCCTTGATCGGGGCCAAGTCTGTCGTACGGCGCAAGCCGTTGGGAGCCTTTCTCTTGTCTCGGCATATGTCACAGTCTCATGGGACTTCACTCGTTGGGACTTATTCCGCGAAGTATGTTGCGAAGCAGCTTCAGACTGCCCCACTCTGGTGCCTCGGCAGCCCGGCCCGACCCGGCGGCATCAACTGCCCTGGCCTGGGCCGACCTTGGCTGCCATCTCCCCAACTGGAGGCGGCATGGCCCAACAAGCCCAACAGGTGCACCACGAGTTCCGGTTGCCCCTGCTCGTCGAACCGGAGGAACTCCGCTGGGTCCGCCGCATCGTCGGAACCCACGTTCGAGCATGGGGACTTGACGCCGTTCTGGACGACGCGCTGGAGGTCGTCACCGAGCTGCTGACCAACGTCCACCGATACGCCGGCGGCCTCGCCCTCCTCGTACTGCACGGCACCGCCCACGAGTTGCGCATCACCGTCAGCGACCGCTCCCGCGCGCTCCCCGTCGTGAGGGACCCGGACTGGGAGGCGCAGTCCGGCCGGGGCATGCTGCTCGTCGCGGCGTTGACGGACTGGTGGCGGGCAGAGCTGACGGCGACCGGCAAGGACGTGTGCTGCGGGCTGCGTCTCCTGGACGCCGGAAGGAACCCGGCGTGATCGTCCCGTACATCACGCGCCGTGCGGGCGAGGAACCCGTCAAGAACAAGGCGCTGTACGGAAGTTGGGGACCGGACGGCCGCCCCCGACTCGGCTACCGAACCGAACTCCCGGGCGACCGCGACCTGTACGACGTCCTCTGGGCCCGCTGCCCGCAGAAACGCGGACCCGACGGCCTCCCCACCGGCGACCCCCAATGGCGAGACGTCCACCCGACCCGCCAACACGAGTGCATGCAACGCCTGTTGTGCCAGATCTGCGCCCAACCCGCCCGCACCCCACAGGGGTTCATCTTCCTCACAGCCCCAGGCGAACTACGCCCGAACGAAACCACCCTCCTGACCACCCAACCCCCGGTCTGCCGCAGACACGCCCGCACCGCCGCCACCCTCTGCCCGTACCTCCACGGCGACTCGACCGTCCTCCTCGTCCCCGCGCCCCGCCTCCACGGAGTGGTCGGCGCCCTCTACGAACACACCGGCCACCGCGTCCGCCCCGCCCCGGCCGACATCGGCTCCCTCCCGTACGGCCACTCCTGCCTGCGCTGGTACCTCGCGTCACAGATGGTCCGCAGGCTCCATTCCTTCGAGGTCGCCGACCTGAAGGGAATCGCCGACAGTCGAGGGAACGACGAGGCGTAAGCCTCTGCCCGTACAGGAAAAACCACGTCGAGTGAGCGCCGTGATGGCGGCAAGCACGCCGGGATCACCATCGACCTGCGTGACGCCATCCGCCCCCTCCCCTCTGTCCAGCCCTTTCGCAAACCCTCGTACAAACCCTGTTGACGCCGTTGATGTTACCGGTAACATCATCGGCCGTCGGAGGTTTTGAGAGCCGCTCACGATGATGTGGGCCGACCCCTGGAGGCTGTGTGCCCGATCCGCCCCTTCAAGGTTCTGCCTGCTCTCCGTCCCGTACCCCCCTCTCCGGAAGGACCCGCATGTCCGCCCTGACCACTACCCCCACCTCGTTCGAGCTCAACGGCGAGCCCTTCCGGATCATCTCGGGGGCGCTGCACTACTTCCGGGTGCACCCGGACCAGTGGGCGGACCGCCTGCGCAAGGCGAGGCTGATGGGGCTCAACACCGTTGAGACGTACGTGCCTTGGAACCTGCACCAGCCCGAGCCGGGGACGCTGGTGCTGGACGGCCTGCTGGACCTGCCACGGTTCCTGCGGCTGGCCCAGACCGAAGGGCTGAAGGTGCTGCTCCGCCCAGGCCCCTACATCTGCGCGGAGTGGGACGGCGGCGGCCTCCCGCACTGGCTCATGTCGGAGCCGGACGTCCAACTCCGCAGCAGCGACCCGAAGTTCACGGCGATCATCGACCGCTACCTCGACCTCCTGCTGCCCCCGCTGCTCCCGCACATGGCCGAGTCCGGCGGCCCGGTCATCGCGGTCCAGGTGGAGAACGAGTACGGCGCGTACGGCAACGACGCCGAGTACCTCAAGTACCTTGTGGAAGCGTTCCGTTCACGCGGCATCGAGGAACTCCTGTTCACCTGCGACCAGGTGAACCCGGAACACCAGCAGGCCGGCAGCATCCCCGGCGTCCTGTCCACCGGCACGTTCGGCGGGAAGATCGACACCGCGCTGGCGACCCTGCGGGAGCACCAGCCCGAAGGCCCGTTGATGTGCGCCGAGTTCTGGATCGGCTGGTTCGACCACTGGGGCGGCCCGCACCACACACGCGACACCGCGGACGTCGCCGCCGACCTGGACAAGCTCCTCGCGGCCGGCGCCTCCGTGAACATCTACATGTTCCACGGCGGCACCAACTTCGGCCTCACCAACGGCGCCAACCACCACCACACGTACGCCCCCACGGTCACCTCGTACGACTACGACGCCCCCCTCACCGAGAACGGCGACCCCGGCCCGAAGTACCACGCGTTCCGCGAGGTCATCGCCAAGTACGCGCCGGTCCCGGAGGAGTTGCCCGCACTGTCGGTCAAACTGCCCGTCACCGAGGTCGAGTTGACCGAACGGGCCCCGCTGCTGCCGTACCTCTCCGAACTGTCGGGCCGGACGGTTCGCACCGAAACCCCCATCACCGCCGACGAGTTGGGGATGCGGGCCGGGTACGTCCTGTACCGCAGCAGCCTGCCGAAGAACGGCCTCGGCGTGCTGCGCTTCGAGGGCGGCGTGGGGGACCGGGCTCAGGTGTACGTCGACGGCGCGCCGGTCGGCGTGCTGGAGAACGAGCGCCGCGAGACCAGCCTCCCGGTCCAAGTGCACCGCAGGGGCGCCGTGTTGGAGGTCCTCGTGGAGAACATGGGCCGCGTCAACTACGGCCCCAAGATCGGCACGCCCAAGGGCCTGCTCGGCCCGGTCACGTTCGACGGCATGCCGGTCACCGGCTGGGAGTGCCGCCCGCTCCCGATGGACGCCCCCCTCGGCGCCGCGCTGTACGCCGAGGCGGAGACCGAGGCGTGCGCCGAACCCGCCTTCCACCGGGGGGTGTTCGAGGTTGCCGACCCTGCCGATACCTTCCTTTCGCTGCCGGGGTGGACGAAGGGGCAGGCGTGGATCAACGGCTTCTCGCTCGGCCGGTACTGGAACCGGGGGCCGCAGCAGACCCTGTACGTCCCGGCCCTCGTCCTGCGCCCCGGCGCCAACACGCTGATCGTCCTGGAGCTCCAGGCGAACACGACACGCCACGCACGCCTCGTCGACACGCCCGATCTCGGCCCGAAGGGCCAGTGAAACCGTGCGGCCCGAAAACCCAGCGAGGCAAGTGAGTTCAGTCATGTACCACCTGCGCATCCCCGCCCCGTCCGCCCCACCCCGCACCAACCACCTCCCCTTCTCCGACGCCCCCGGCGTCCCCGACCCCATCGAAGTCACCAGCCGCTGGCTCACCCGGGGCGGCGACCCCTGGTTCCCGGTCTCGGGCGAGTTCCACTACTCCCGCTACCCGAACGCCGGCTGGGAGGAGGAGCTCCTCAAGATGAAGGCGGCCGGAGTCACCGCCGTCGCCTCGTACGTCATCTGGATCCACCACCAGCCGACCGAAGCCCCACCCCGCTTCGACGGCGACCTCGACCTCCGCCGCTTCGCCGAACTCTGCGCCCGCCACGGCCTCGACTTCATCCCCCGTATCGGCCCCTGGTCCCACGCGGAGGTACGAGGCGGCGGCCTCCCCGACTGGGTCCTGGCCCGCACCGACGCCACCCGCACGGACGACCCGGCGTATCTCGCCGCCGTACAGCCCTGGTTCGAGTCGATCGCGGCCCAACTCGACGGCCTGCAAAGGGCGTCGGGCGGCCCGATCGTCGCGGTGCAGATCGAGAACGAGCTGTACGACCAGCCGGGCCACCTGCTCACTCTCAAGCGGATGGCTCAACAGGCGGGCATGGACGCGCCGTTGTGGACGTCCACCGCGTGGGGTGGAGTCCAGCTCCCGGGCGATGAGCTGATGCCGCTGTACGGCGGCTACCCCGAGACCTTCTGGACCGAGGCCGACGGCGGCTGGCCCGACACCTGCCGCAAGCACTTCTTCTTCACGCACCAGCGCGACGACGAAGGCATCGGCGCGGACCTCAGGCCGACCACCGTACGGGGCGTCGACTCGGCCGTGTACGCCGAGCGATTCCCGTGGGCCACCTGCGAGTTGGGCGGCGGGATGGCCGTCGCCTACCACCGCCGCCCACGCGTCGACGCCGCCGACATCGGGTCCCTCGGGCTCACGAAGATCGGCTGCGGTTCGGTCTGGCAGGGCTACTACATGTTCCACGGCGGCACCAACCCGGGGCCGGGCCTCCAGGAGTCCCACGCCACCGGCTACCCCAACGACCTCCCGGTCCTGACATACGACTTCCAGGCGCCGCTGGGGGAGTACGGCCAGTACCGCGACTCGTACGACGAACTCAGGCTCCAGCACCTGCTGTTGGCGGAGTTCGGGAAGCGCGTCGCGCCGATGGAGTCGGTGCTTCCCCTGGAGGTGCCGACGGGGCAGCACGACACGCGGACGCTGCGGTGGGCCGTACGCACCGACGGCGAGTCCGGGTTGCTGTTCGTCAACAACCACCAGCCGCACGGGCAGTTGGCCGAGCATCCCGGCACGTCGTTCACCGTCGGCGGGCTCACCTTCCCCAGTGAGCCGTTCACGGTTCCCCAAGGAGCCTATTTCTGCTGGCCGTTCAGGATGGAGTTCGGCGGGCTGCGTGTCGAATGGGCCACCGCGCAGCCCGTGTGCACGGTCCAGGACGGCGACCGTACGGTCCTGGTCCTGGCCGCGACCGAGGGTGTGCCGGTCGAAGTCGCGCTCGGCGGTGGCGTCAGGGTGGACGCCCTGCCGGAAGGCGCCGAGGCCGGACCGGCGTTCGACGACGGGAGCGGCGTACTGATCACCGGTATCCGTCCCGGTACCGGCGCCCGGATCGACACCGGGACCGGGACCGACCTCCTCGTCCTCGACGCCGCCACCGCCCGCACCGCCTACAAGGGCTACGCCTGGGGCGCCGAGCGGCTGATCCTCTGCGCCGAGGGCGTCGTCTTCGACCGGCACCGCGCCGAGGTCCGCCTGCACGGCCGCACCCCGCACAGCACGGACACCGTCTCCTTCGCCGTCCTCCCCGCACCGGAAGGGCTGCCCAAGGCGGAAGGGCTGAGCGAGACGCGGGACGGGGTACTCACGCGGTACACCCTGAGAGCAGCCGAGGCCCCGGCCCCCGTGCCGGCCGTAGACCTCGTACGCCCTGCGGGTGACCCGCCCCCACCCGCGACCGGCGTCCTCCAGCGCGCCAGCGCCCCCGCCGACGAGTGGTACGAGCGGTCCGCCGCCGAGTACCGCGTACGCGTCCCCGCGTACGACCGGCCCGGCGTCCTGCGGCTCCACTGGTACGGCGACGTGGCCCGGGCGTACGTGGGGGAGCGGCTCGTCGCCGACCAGTTCTTCTCCGGCAGGCCCTGGGACATCGGCCTGGGGCTGATACCCGAGGGTGAGGAGCTGACGGTACGGGTACTGGCGTCCGACCCGTCCGCGCGGGTGTACCTGCCGGTGGAGCGGGAGGAGGGCGCCGGGATCCGGGGCGCGGAGATCGTCACGGCGCGGGTCTGGACGGTCGGCTGAGCGGCCGGCGCCGTCTCCGGGAGACCCGAGGTGTACCCGCGTACCACTCCAGAGCTACTCCCGGCAGACCCGTACGGCCCGTAGTACCTGAGAGCTACGGGCCGTACACCCCCTGCACCCCCCTGAACCCCCTACACCTCCTGCACCCCCTACAACCCGTACACCCCCTACAACCCGTAGTACTCCGGAGCCACCCCTCCACCCACCCCCGTCCTATCCTGTGAATCCGTCGGCCACCCCAGTGCCGGCGACCTCGGGCCCCGGAAGAGAGCGGGCCGGGGGACGGCCGAGGGAAGAAGTACCCACCATGACGAGAGGCGCTGCCGGGAACCCGGGGACGAAGGGAGGCGGGCGCAGCAGGCGCAACTTCGCGGGGAACCGGCCGGTGATGGAGGACGTCGCGCGGCTCGCCGGGGTCAGCAAGCAGACCGTGTCGCGGGTGCTGAACGAGAACCCGGCGGTCAGGGCGGAGACCCGGGAGGCGGTGCGCGCGGCGATGCGGACCCTCGGCTACCGGCCCAGCCGCAGCGCCCGCTCGCTCGCCAGCGGCCGTACCCGCATGCTCGGCGTGATCTCCTTCGACGCCGCCCGGTACGGCCCCGCCTCCACCCTCACCGCCGTCAACACCGCGGCGCAGGAAGCCGGTTACCTCGTCAGCTCCATCGCGCTCGACACCGCCGACCCCGACACGGTCGTCGAGGCGGTCGAGCGGCTCTCGGCCGAGGGCGCGGACGGCGTGATCGCGATCGCCCCCCAGCTGTGGATGGCCGCCGCCCTCGCGGAGGCGCACCTCGACATGCCGCTCGTCATCATGGACAACGACCTCGGTGACGGCACCCCCATGATCACCGCCGACGCGCACACCGGCGCCCGCAAGGCCACCGAGCACCTCCTGTCCCTCGGCCACCCGACCGTCCACCACGTCGCCGGCCCCACCGGCTGGACCTCCGCGAGCCGCCGCGCGGAGAGCTGGGAGGCCGCCCTCAAGGCGGCCGGCGCCCCCGCCCCCGAGCCGCTCGTCGGCGACTGGAGCGCGGACTCCGGGTACGACCTCGGCCGGCAGCTCGCCAAGAACCCCGAGGTCACGGCCGTCTTCGCGTCCAACGACCAGATGGCGCTCGGTATCCTGCGCGCCCTGCACGAGGCGGGCCGCCGGGTCCCCGAGGACGTCAGCATCGTGGGGTACGACGACGTCCCCGAGGCCGCGCACTACCTCCCGCCGCTCACCACGATCCGGACGGACTTCCAGGAGATCGGCACCCGCTCCCTGCACGCCCTCCTCCACCGCATCGAGGCGGGCCCTACCCCAGAGGTACCCCCGTCCGTAGTACCGGTGGAGCTGATCGTCCGCGCGAGCACGGCACCGTACCGGCCGTGAGGGGTGGCGTGCCGCGATCCGGCGAGTAGTACTCCAGGGTTAACCGGGTACGCCCCGCGTAGGACCCGAACAACCCATAGACTCCTTACGGCCGTTGATCCGTACTCCGCACCGGAAGGCACCGACATGCGCCGCACCGCGATCAGCACGACCGTCCTCGCTCTCACCTTCCTCGCCGTTCCGGCGACCGCACAGGCCAACACGGAGTGGCCGAGTGCCGCCTCCACGGGCACGAACGTCCCGATCAAGGTGACGCTGACCGTGGAAGGCCCCGACGGCCTCCTCTTCAAGGGCAAGGTCAGGACGAAGGGCCACGACGTCACCCCCGCCACGGGCGGCACCCACAAGTGCGACGGCACGAACGCGGGCGCCAACCCCTCCCCGGTGCCCACCCCGACGGCCGCCCTGGACGACGCGGCCCGCGTCAACGGGTTCACCTGGGACGGCACGTGGTACGCCTCGTTCGACGACTACTTCGTGGAGACCATCAAGGGCGTCAAGGGCGACGCCACCGCCTACTGGAACATCTCCGTCAACGGCACCTCGACCCCCGTCGGCGGCTGCCAGTTCAAGCTGAACGCCGGCGACGCGGTGGCGTTCACCTGGACCGCTCTCTGAACTCCCGCACCGGGAACGACTCGGGAAGCCACGGGGAACGCCCCGAGGCACCATCGGTGACATCCCGGCGACGGGACGAACACCGACGACACAGGGGGACAGCGATGCGCACGAGCACTCCGCGGAACAAGGCCGCCACGATGACGGTGACCGGCCCGGCGGCCCTCGCCGGCGGAGCGCTCGCCGTCACGCACCCCGCCCACACCGTCCGCGCGGACGACCGGGGGCCGGGCTTCACCGGCCCGGCCGCCCGCGCCGGCCACCGGGGCCCCGGCAACGCGCGGTACTGACCCGAACGGTCGCTCCAGGACCGCGAGTCGCCGGTAGCAGAGAGGGGGCGGGCTGTCCGAGAGGGACGGCCCGCCTTCGTCGTCCGTACGCCCCTCACATCCCCCGCCCCGCCTCCGACACCCCCATCGCGTCGAACAACTCCCCGGCCGCGGCCCGGTGTCGCGCCGCCGCCTCCGGATCCCCGAGCACCGCCAGCACCTCACCCATCCCCGCCGAGGCCCGGGCCGCCTCGATCCGGTACCCCAGCGTCGACGCGAGCTGATGCGCCCGCCGATGCAGCTCCAACGCCCGCTCGGGCTCCCCCTGGAGCCGCCGCACCACCCCCACCACGTTGGCAACAGCCGCCTGCCGCAAGGACGTTCCCCGAGCCGACACCAACTCCACGGCCTGGTCGGCGAATTCACGGGCCTCCCGCTCCTGCCCCCGCCGCTGGCACAGCAACGCCCAGTGCGCGTGCACCAGCGCGACGTTCCCCGGCTGGAGACTCTCGTCGCACAGGTCGAGCGCCTGCGCGAGGCACGCCCGCCCCCGCGCCTCCTCCCCGAGCCCGAGCCGGGCCAGCGCCAGCCAGGTCAACGAGGTGATCTCGTTGCCCCGTTCACCGAGCCGCCGGTTCAACTCCGTGGCCCGCGCGGCGAGTACGGCGGCCTCCGCGTACCGTCCGCTCCAGGTCAGCACGGAACTCAGGTTGGCCAGCGCCTCCGCCTCCATCCGCTGCGACCCCAACTCCCGGTGCAGGGCGATCCCTTGCTCCAGATAGGTGCGCGCCTGCCCGAAGTTCCCGAGCGCGCCGTGCAGCAGCCCGAGCACGTCGAGGCAGAACGCCTCGGTCGCCCGGTCCTCCACGACGAGCCCCAGTGCCTCCCCGGCGGCCTCGATCCCGTCCTGGAACGCCCCCAGCCACCAGTGCGCGATCCCCAGATTCCCCAGGCTCACCCGCAGCAGCAACGGATCCCCGAGCTCCCGCGCCGACGCCACCGCCACCCGTGCGGCAGCCCCGAACTCCTCGTGCCGGCCAAGGAGGTTGAGGCAGAACATGAGGTTGCGGCTCAGGACGACGGTGTCCCGGTGCAGCCCCGCGACCCCCGCCCGCTCCACCACCGCCCGCAACGCGTCGTGCTCCCGCCGGAACCAGCCGAGTGCCTGCTCGGCCGTCGCGAACTCCGGCACACGCCAGGCCAGTTGACCGGCGCCGGTCTCGTACCGCGTCCGCCCCGGGAACAGCGCGTCGCAGGCCGCCTCGGTCGCGGCGACGTAGTACGACACGAGCCGCCGCAGCGCCCCGGCGGTGTCGTCCTCGTCGCCGCGCAGCCCCAACGCGTAGGTGCGCACGAGGTCGTGGAAGCTGTAGAGCCCCATCTCCGGCTGGTCCAGGAGGTGGATGTCGAGAAGGTGCTCCAGGGTGTCCTCGGCCGTACGGACGCAGCCGCCGAGGAGCGCGGCGACGGAGTGCACGTCGAGCGTGGACCCGGGATGCTCGGCGAGCAGCCGGAACGCGGCCCGCCGGGGCTCCTCCATCGCCTGGTACGACAGCCGGAGCGTGGCCTCCACACTCCGCTCGCCGGCGCTGAGTTCGGACAGCCGGCGCGTCTCGTCCGCGAGCCGGTCGACGAGGTACTGGAGGGTCCAGCGGGGCCGGTTGCGCAGCCGGGCGGCGGTGATCCGCAGCGCCAACGGCAGCCCCCCGCACAGCTTGACGAGCTGCTCGGCGGCCTCGGGTTCGGCGGCGACGCGGTCCGCGCCGAGCGTGCGCTCCAGGAGGGCGGTGCTGTCGGCGGGGGAGAGGAGTTCGAGGGAGAGCCACTCGGCGCCGTCCAGGTCGAGCATCCGCATCCGGCTGGTGAGCAGGACCAGGCACCCTTCGGACGCGGGCAGCAGCGGGCGGATCTGCGCGGCGTCCACCGCGTTGTCGAGGACCAGCAACAGGCGCCGCCTCGCGGAGAGTTGCCGCCACAGGGAGAGCCTGCGCTCGACGCCCTCGGGCATCCGGTCGTCCGGTACGCCCAGGCTGCGCAGCAGCGAGTCGACGACCGGACCGGCCTCCTGCGGCTTCTCGCCGGGACTGAACCCCCGGAGATCGACGAAGAGTTGGCCGTCCGGGTAGTCCTCGGCGAGCCGGTGCGCGGTGTGCACGGCGAGCGCCGTCTTGCCGCTGCCGCCCATGCCGTCCACCCCGACGAGCCGGGCCGCTCCCCGGCCCGGGGTCCGTCCGGCGGTGACGATCCGCTCCAACTCGGCCTGCCTGCCGGTGAAGTCGGGCAGGTCGTACGGCAACGTCCTCGGCGGCTCGGCCGGTTTGGGGTCCGGAGCCGGACCGGCGTCCACCGCACCGGGCGGCGACGGCTCGGGCGCCACGCCGAACGCCGTCGGAGCGGCCGTCGCCGTACCGTTCAACGCCCTGCGGACCGCCGGTGAACGCGGCGCCACCTCCGGACTGTCGCGCAGGATCGCCTCGTACAGCCGCGTCAGTTCCGCCCCCGGATCGATCCCGAGCTCGTCGACGAGCAGCTGCCGCACCCGCGCGAACTCCTCCAACGCCTCGGCCTGGCGGCCCGACCGGTACAGGGCCAGCATCAACTGGCCGCGCAGCGCCTCCCGCAGGGGATGCGCGGCGATCAACTCGCGTAGAGAACCGACCAGTTCACCCGCCTCGCCGAGTTCGAGCCGCAGCTCGTGGTACTGCTCGGCGACCGCCATGTGCCGCTCCTCCAGGGCGGCGGAGGCGGCGGCCAGCAGTGACCCGCCCGCACCCGCGAGGACCGGACCCCGCCACAGCTCGACGGCGGCCCGCAACTCCTCGATCGCCTCGGTGAGTTGTCCGGCCGCCGAGGCCTCACGGGCGCGGCGCGTCCGGTGGTTGAACTCGTGCAGGTCCAACTGGTCGTCGGCGAGGACCGCCCGGTAGCCGGTGCCGTCGGTGACGATCAGGTCCGCGCCGCCCGGGATCCGGGTGCGCAGCGCCGCAACCGCCTTGCGGACCTGGTGAGATGCGGTCTGCGGCGGTTCGTCGTCCCAGGCGGCGGCCACCAGCCGGGAGACCGGGACCATCCGGTCCGGTTCGAGCAGCAGGGTGACCAGCACCCGTTCCTGGGTGGGGCTGCCGAGTTTCAGCCGCCGGTCGCCGTGCCAACCCTCAAGTGAACCAAGGATGTTGAAGCGGACGTCTGCTGGTTTCCCATACGCCACGTACCTCTCCCAGCCCCCGTGCTCCGCCCCGCGTCCGAGCGGAGAAGAACGGATTCGTCGTAGTCCCGCGCCGGTGTTCCGTGCGATTGTCGGGCAGCGGGAGGCTGGTGTGGTTCAACTGGGTGGATACTTTGGGAGGTTCGGTTCCGAACCGGCATCCCCGGGCGCGCCGTCCCGCGGCCCGGGTGCCGGCTCCGGCACGGCGCCTCGGCCGGCCGGAGTCAGGGCGTCTCGGCCGACTGGGGTCAGGGCGTCTCGGCCAGCCGGAACCCGATCGCGTAGATGGGCTTGTCGTACCACCCGTGCCGCCGGGTGCACCGCGTGAGATCCCCGTACCGCGTGAAACTCCCGCCCCGGGCAACCCGGTAGGACCCCCGCGTCAGCAGCAGGTCGTCCGGCTCCGCGACGCCCCCGGGATACCCCGCGTAGTCGTCCGCGACGAACTCCTCGACGTTCCCGGCGACATCGTCGAGCCCGAACGGGCTGCGCCCCGCCGGATAGATTCCCACCGGCGTCGTCCTGAGCGGCCCCGCCTCCACGGTGTTGGCGCACTCCGCCCGGAACCCCTCGCCCCACGGGTACTCCCGCCCGTCCCCGCCGGACGCCGCGTACTCCCACTCGGCCTCCGACGGCAGCCGGAACCGCCGCCCGGTACGCCGCGACAGCCACGCCGCGTACGCGTCCCCGGCCTCGGCCGGCACCCCCCACACGGGATGGTTGGCCAACTCCCGGGGAAACACCCCGAATTGCCAGGACCCCGGCAGCCACTCGGCGTGCGTCTCCGCCAGGAACACCCGGTACTCGCCGTTCGTCACCGGATACCGGCCGATCCTGAACTCGGCGATGTCGACGTCGTGTTGGGGCGCCTCCTTCGCGATCCACTCCTCCAGCACGCCCACATGGGACCACCGCCGGGCCACCCCGGCGACCCGCTCCTCCGCCAGCCCGATGGTCACCTTCGCGGCCGGCACCTCCACCAACTCCGGCTCGAACACCCGCAGTCGGGGATCACCGAGGAGGGCCAGCAGCGTGCCGGCCGCGTACCGCCGCTCGTACGGCTCGTGCGCGGACCCCGCGACGACGGCGAGCGTCCGCGGCGACGCCGCCAGCAGCTCGCCGTCGAACTCCGGCTCGGGACCGCGCCGTACGAAGGACTCCGGGAGCCCCATCGCGGCGCGGTCGGCGAGTTCGTTGGGGTTCACGCCTCGGTCCCCGGAACCTCGTACACCTGCCCGTCGTACGAACCGGCGAGGAACACACCCGAGTCGGCGTCGTAGGTCAGCGACGAGATGCCCGCCGTCGTGGGGCGGCGGACGGCCGACCAGTCACGTGAGGTGGTGTCGAAGACCGCGACCAGCCCGTTGTACGACCCCGTCGCCACGTACCGGCCGTCCGGCGAGGCCGTCACGCACTTGATGGAGTGGTCGTGCGGCGTGGAGTGGGCGGTCGCCGAGGCGCCGTCCCACAGGCGCAGCACCAAGTCCCGGCTCACGCTGGCGAATCGGCCCCCGGGCAGCCCGGCGCAGCCGTTGGCGATCCGGTCGTGCGCCGCGTCGGCCCGCGCGAGCTCGGCGAAGTCGGCGGTGGAGAACCAGGACGCGGCGGCGTCGGCGCACACCGAGAAGATCTGCCCGTCGGAGACGGCGACCCCCTTGACCGCGCCGGTGTGCAGCGCGAGCGTCGCCTCGTGCTTGACGGCGCCGTCCGGCCCCACGGAGAACACCAGCCCCTCACCCGTGTACGCCCCGAGGACGACGTGCGGCACGCCGTCCCGCTCGAAGGCGGCGCCGCAGTTGAGCGGCGAGCGGTGCTGGTGGAGGACCTCACCCGTCAACGCGTCGAAGACCGTGCCCATTTGGCCGCCGCTGAACACCCGCCCGGCGACCGGCGTGAGGAAGTTGCACAGGCTGCCCGTCTCGGCGACCGGGACGCCGTCCCGGCGCAGGATTCCCGCGTCCCCGATGGTGAGCCGGGCCCCCTCGTGCACGGCGACCGCGTTCACGCCGTGCGTCGGCTCGACGTGGTCGAGGTCCCAACTCCCGCTGCCGATGTGGTGGATGGCGTACGAGGAGCCGAACGTCGCGAAGACCAGGGTGTCTTCGTCGAGGAAGGCGCACGAGCGGGGCCACACGTCGGCCGGGAACGTCGACGCGGCGACCGGCCGCAGCCCGTCCGTCACGTCCCACACCCGCATCGTCCGGTCGTAACTCAGGCTCACCATACGGCCGTGCGCGGCGTCCAGGACGAGCCGCTTGATGCCGGCCTCGTGCGCGTGGTGCGTCGCCGTGCCCTCGCCGCGCAGCTCGACGATCTCGCCCTCGTCGTTGCCCGCGAACACCGTGCCGTCCGGCGTCACCGCGAGCGTGTCCGTCTCGACGTCGCCGAGGTCCGTGTCCGAGACCAGGCCACCGGTCTCGATCGACCAGCGCTTGATCGTGCCGTCGTCGCTGGACGACACCAACTCGTCGCTGCCGTACGCCCATTCGACCGAGATGACATCGGCCGTGTGCCCGGTGAACGTGTGCAGGAGGACGCCCGAGAAGTCGTACACGCGCACCCGGTGGTCCCGCGACGCCGTCGCGATCAGCGGCTTGGCCGGGTGGAACGCCGACATCTCGACGTCGTCCTCCTGATCGGAGAGGACCGCGAGCAGCTTCAGGTCCGGCACCGACCACAGCCGGGCCGTGTAGTCGCTGGAGGAGGAGACCAGATGCCTGCCGTCGGGGCTGAACGACACCTGGTTGGCGAGGTGGTCGTGGAGCGCGCGGGCCAGCGCCCGCCGGGTCGCCACATCCCACAGGACGAGCTGGTTGTCGTAGCCGGCGGTCGCCACGAACCTGCCGTCGTGGGCCGCGATTCCGCTGATCGGACCGTTGTGACGGATCACAGGACAGACACCTCCAGGGGGTCGGGGTTCGGTACGGGCAGGGTGTGGCCGGCGTGCCGGGCCTTCGCGTCGAGATAGCGGCCGTTCTCCCCGGTCACATAGACACCGGTGGGCACCCGCTCGACGACCTCGATGCCCAGCTCCGTCAACTGCTCAGCCTTGTCAGGGTTGTTGGAGAGCAGCCGGATACGCGTCAGGCCCAGGGCGCGCAGCATCTCGGCCGCCGCCGTGTAGTCGCGCTCGTCCTCGCCCCGGCCCAGCAGCCGGTTCGCCTCGAAGGTGTCGCTGCCGCGGTCCTGGAGGACGTACGCGTCGAGCTTGTTGTACAGGCCGATCCCGCGCCCCTCTTGGCGCAGGTACAGCACCGCTCCCCCTTCCGCGGCGACGAGTTGGAGCGCCTCCTCCAGCTGCGGGCCGCAGTCACAGCGCGCCGAGCCGAAGACGTCACCGGTCAGGCACTCGCTGTGCAGCCGCACCAGCGGGACCGTGCCGTGCGGCACGGGGACCACCACGGCCATGTGCTCCTGGTGGTCGGCGAGTTCGGTGAACGTCACCAACTCGGCCGTGGTGCCTGCCCTGTTGAGGGTCACGGAGACCCGGGCGCGGACGCCCGGCGCGGTGTCGGGGCCGGCTTCGCCGCCGGGGCCCTTGTCGTTGCCGTCGCTCATGCCGGGACGGCCTCCTCTCGGGACGGGGTGTGCGGGGAGGGCGCCCACTGCCGCCAGGTCCGCCACAGCCAGAGCAGACCGGCGAGCTGTACGGCGCCGAAGGCGAGGAACACGGCGGAGGAGCCGAGGAGTTCGGCCAGCGCGGGCACCACGAGGGGACCGGCGAGGATCGGCAGCCCCAGCACCAGGTCGACGATCCCGCCGACCCGGCCCAGCGCGTCCGCCGGCACGAACTTGAACACCATCAGGTCGCTCGCCACGCTGAGCGCCGCCTGGAAACCGAACATCACGACCATCGCCGCGACGAACACGTGCACCGACCCCGACGCCATCAGCAGCAGCGCCGCGCCCATGCCGACCGTCCCGACCAGCGTGATCGCCCGGAACGGGAACGTCTTGCGCTCGGAGACGATGATCGTCCCGAGCACCCCGGCGATCCGCACGCCGACCAGCACGAGCCCCACCGCGCGCGGCGACAGGTCCCAGTCGTGCTGGAGCCGGAACAGCGACAGCGTCATGGTGCCGGTGGTGCCGACCACCAGCATCGGGACGAAGACGAGGATCGCGTGCAGCAGGACGGGCGCCCGCCGCATCACCTGAACGCCGTCCAACAGGCCCTTGACCAGACCGACTTGGGCCGGGCCGCCGGGCTCGACGCGCGGCGGGTGCACGCCGATGAGCCACACCACGATCGGCGCGAAGAACGTCAGGACGTTGAACCAGAGCAGCCCCTTGTACCCGACGACCAGCAGCGCGGCGCTGACCAGCAGCGGGCCGACCACGTTCGTCACCGTGTACAGGCTGCCGAGGCTCGCCCGGGAACGCACCGGATTCTCCGGGAACATGTGCGCGACGCCGGTCATCCAGCCCATCCGGTACCCGGCGCCGCCGATCTGCACCAGCGCCCCGAACACGAACAGCGGCCAGACGGGGGCGTGTTCGGCAAGTCCCGTCAGATTCAGGGCGATTGCCGCGGCGGCCTGCACGAGCAGCCCCGGCACGACCAACACCCGTGCCCCGTAACGGTCCACGACCGCGCCGAGCACCGGCGCCAGCAGCAGCGTCGCCGGAGTCAGCACCGCCAGCAGCGACATGATCGCGAGGGACCCGGTGCGTTCGTACACGAACAGGGGGAGGGCGACGGTGTAGACGGCCTCCCCGATGTTGTTGACGACATTGCCGGTCGCGAAGATCTGGAACCGCCGGTCCCGCCAGGGGGAGGGCTTCGCCTCGTCGAGGCCGGGAGCCGGCAACGGGCTCTGGACGGCGGCGGGTTCGGGCCCGTCCGCCGGGCCGGGGGCGTTCTTGGGTCCATCGGTCCCGCGCACGCCCTCACCCCTTTCCGCATCGCTCTTGCTCACGGCCTCGCCTCCTGTGGGTGCGGTTCGCTCACGGCATCGTCTTCTGCCGGGGCACGATCAGGTCGCGTACGCGCGTCAGCGGGGCCTTGCGGTCCTCGGTGGCCGTCAGGAAGACCCGGATCCAGCCGCCCCGGCCGCCGGCCAGCAGCACCTGCTGTCCCCCGTCCCCGAACGGCACCGCCGCGAGCGCCTTCGCGAAGTCCGGAAGATCCTCCACCAGAGCGACGATCTCCGTCGACTCCCGCTCGTACACGGAGAGTTGGGCGCCGTACGACACCGCGTACACCATGTCGCCCTGGAACGCGCCGTTCTCGACGGTGTTGTCGAGCAACTCCGTCCAGCGGTGCGTCACTTCACCCGTCAGCAGTGAGAGGCGCTTCACGCCGTTCTCGCCGGTGATGATCAGGTGGTCGGCGTCCTCGGCCCACATCCGCTTCGGGTACTCCTCGGTGTCGAACTCCCGCAGCACCGCGTCCCCTTCGGCCGCGTACACGCTCACGAGGCCGGTGCTGGAGGCGATCACCCGCTCGCCGTTCGGCAGATAGCAGCCCGCCCACGCGGAGGCCCGGCCGATGTCGATGCGGGCGATCAACTCGCCGGTGCGCGCGTCGAGTTCGTCCACGCCGTCGTTGTGGCAGGCCAGCAGCCGGGAGTGGTCCGCCGACCCCGACACGGTGTGCGCGAGCGCGGCGACCTGATGCCGCCACAGCTGCGTGCCGTCGCGGTCGGTGCGGAACACCCACTGGTCGCGGGTGACACCGGCGTACCCGCCGGGGAGCGGGACGACGCGGCGCGTGAAGCCCATGCCGTGCACGTGGTGCGCGCGGGTCGCGAGGTACGGCTCGCCCAGGTTGTCGGCGAGGACGGCCAGCACGGCGACACCGTCGTCCGTCGCGACGTACAACTCGTCCGAATCCAGGGCCGGTTGGATGTCCCACACGCACTGCCGGCGGAACGGGGCGCGGGCCAGCGTCGTCGTGCCGTCCGCGGTGAGCCGGCGCAGGTCGCCGTCCTGGGTCAGCGTGTAGATCGAGCCGTCGTCGTGCACCGCGAAGTCCGTGAGCTGGTGCGTGAATCCGGCGACCGTCGAGCCGACCTTCAACTCCGGCGTGCTGTTGTCCAGCAGGTGCAGGACGCCGTCGAAGCCGCCGACGTACACGGTCCGGTGGTCCGGCGAGAACGCCAGGAACTCCACATCGTCGCGGGCCAGCAGGAGTTGACCGGTCACGTTGCCCTGCGCGTCCAGCGTCAGGACGCCGTTGGCGATGTTGTTGTTCTCGTCGACGCCGTCGTCCTGCGTCGCCCAGAAGCGGTCGTGCAGCGGGTCGTACAGGATGCGGTGGATGTTCCCGCCGTCCGCCTGCACGACGGTGGGGAAGTCCAGGGTCTCCAGGTCGCCGAGGAACACGCGCCCGGCCTTGTCCGAGGCCGCGTCGATGCTCGGGTGGTCCTGGCAGAACCACTCCAGCGGCACGTGGCCCGCGAAGTTCGGCTCGATGCGCTCGACCGCGAACGTCTCCAGGTCCAACACCGCCATCTGGCGGTACCCGTTGTTCATGTAGACCTTGCCCTTGTGCACCGTGATGCCCCGGCTCATCACCGGCGACGGCTCCTCGCCGTCCAGCAACTCCCCACGATTGGCGGTCCGGTCGGCATCGAGCACGTCGACGAGCTCCAACGTGTCAAGTCGCCACCGCAGCAAGGTCCCTCGCTTGTCGCGGCCCACCACCCAGCCGTCGGCCTCGGTGATCGTGTACACGGGCGCGTGCCCGGCGACGACGCTGCCGGTCGGCGCGGGCGAGGAACGCAGAATGCGCAGGTCGTCGTCCAACAGGTGGATGCGGCCGGTGACATCGGCGGCCAGCAGCCCGGCTCCCGGTACGTGCACGATCCGTACGACGCGGTCGGTCAACTCCATCTCAGGCTCCTTCAAAGGATGTTCGGCAGTACGGGAGACGGCTGTCACAGCCGGCAAACACAGTGGCGGGCACCGCGCCAAGCGCCGTGCCCGCCACGGAGAAGGGGCCTCGCCTTAGGCGGCGACGGCCTTGCGGGAGCTGACGCCCCGGCGAACCGGCTTGCGGATCATGGCAGTACCTCCTTCACGCATCTCGTAGGGACGGGGGAGTACGACCGTCAGGCGGACACGGCCTTACGGGCGCTGACACCACGGCGAACCGGCTTGCGGATCATGGCTGTTCCTCCTTCCCTGCCCTCGAAGAAACGGAGGACGGTCCTCAGACCGCGGACTTCCGGGCGCTGACGCCCCGACGAACGGGCTTGCGGATCATGGCAGTACCTCCTCCCACCACTCGTCCTCGCCGCCGTCACCCGGCGACACCCCAAAGGTGCCGCCCGCCCTTACCGAACGGATCCCGATGCGTTCCCCGCCGGGGGAGGGGGGCTGGTAGGGGGACCTGAGAGTTACGCCGTGAGGACTACCCCCTGGGTACGACGACCCCGGTACGACGATGAGGCGGCCACCGCCGGTCCGCGGAGCCGCCCCTTCCCCCCACCCCACCCCGATCAGCCCCGCGACTCCCGTACCCGCCCCGCGAGTTCCAGCGCCCCCTCCACCGACTCCGCCCCCAGCACCACCTGCCCCCACCCCCCTGACACCGCGACCGCGAACCGCCCCGCCCGTACCGGCGCCACCTCCCGCCCGGCGAGCACCTCGAACGCGTCCCGCACCGGATCCCGCCCCGCGGCCACCCGCACCAACCCCGCCACCACCCCCTCCGCGACGACGGTCCGGCACCCCGTGGTGACGGGCCCCCGCGGCGTGAGCACGACGAACGTGTGCGCGGGCCCGTACTGATACCCGGCGAGATCGAGCAACGCCCCCACGGCGGACCGTAAGGTCGCCGCGACACCCCCACCGACCGGCGCGGGAAACAACACCCCGTACGGCGTCTCGACGCTGATCCCGACGACGTGATGCATCCCGTGCACGCTCAACGTGTCGACCCGGAACCGCTCCCCACCCCCCGAACCCCCCACCCCCGCAAGTCCGTTGACAGCCCCCACCCGCCGCACCGCCCCCGCGTCCCCCAACAACCGCACCGCACCAGCCGGATTGACACACAGCCCCGCCTCCGCGGCCACCCCGACCGCCTCCGCCAACGCGCCCTCGTCCCGGAAGTCGACGACCATCAACCGCTCGGAGAGATCCCCGAGTTGACCCCCCGAGGGGCATCCCTCCGCATCGCACAACGACCACACCCGGAACCCCGCCGCGCCCGCCGCCCGCACGACCTCCACGGACGGTCCGACGAGCAGGATCCGGGACTGCCGGGACGGTTCACTCATGACGACGGCTTTCGCGAGAAGAAGGGAGGAGGAAGAGGAGGAAAGGGAGGAGGAGAAGGGGCGCGCAACGACGCCAAAAGCCGGGCCCGGACGCCGGCTTGCCGTCCGTGCCCGGCCACAGACCGGTGAAGGGATCGAGCGATGAAAGAGACGAAACGGGTCAGACAGTGATCGAGGCGGCACCCCGCCCGGCCGCCTCCAACGCGGTCCGCACCAGACTCTCCAACTCGGCCAGCACCCCAGGGTCCTCGAACTCCCCCTCGATGGTGACCAGTTCCTCCGCATGGGCGACAGCCACCGGCGGATGCTCCACGACAAGAGCCCCCGCATGCCCGAGCACCTCGACCAGCCCGGCCTGAGCGTCGACAGCCCCGCGCGGCCCGGGCGAAGCACTGGCGACAGCCACGACCCGCCCGTCGAGGCAGCTCTCCCCGTAGGGCCGCGACAACCAGTCCACAGCGTTCTTCAACACCCCCGAAGCCGCCCCGTTGTAGGACGGCGTGCTCATCAACACCACATCCGCACCAGCCACTTGCTCCCGCATCCGCACCACCGCCTCGGACCCGTCCACCGCATCCAAGTCCTCGTCGTAGAACGGCAGTTCCCCCGGCCGCACCACCACAGCCCGCACCCCACCGAACCGCTCCGCCACAATCCGCCGCACCGTCGCCACGACAGCCGAGTTGTACGACCCACCCCGAACACTCCCGGACATAAGCACAATCTCGGTCACTTCACCCTCCCTCTCAGCCCGAACGATTCCCCCGCACCCTAAAAACCCCGGATTCCGATCCGTTCCCGGTCCGGTACCGCCCCTGCTCCTCCGTGCTCCCGGCGCACAACCAGCCATGAACAACGCAAGAGGGCGGGAGCCAGTAAGACTGACTCCCGCCCTCTTCGTATCGGCATCCGCTGCAATCAGCGAGTGCCCCCGGCAGGATTCGAACCTGCGCACACGGCTCCGGAGGCCGTTGCTCTATCCCCTGAGCTACGGGGGCTTTGTCGGCGAGGTGTTGC
Organism: Streptomyces niveiscabiei; assembly: GCF_033794345.1. Classification (NCBI taxonomy): domain Bacteria; kingdom Bacillati; phylum Actinomycetota; class Actinomycetes; order Kitasatosporales; family Streptomycetaceae; genus Streptomyces; species Streptomyces niveiscabiei. The sequence continues at coordinate 41,319 of NZ_JARAYJ010000037.1, read as the reverse complement.
TCGCGGCGACGGACAGAACACTACCAGCTCGGGTGGGGTGGTCCCGAACGGGTTTGGGGGAGGGGGCGCACGTAGGGGGTGGAAGTGGGGAAAAGCCGGACGCGGTGGCCGGTGCGGACCTACTCTCAAGGGGTGCCAGGCGCGTCGGGGCGGGTGCTTGTTGTGGACGACAACAAGGTCATCCGGCAGCTGATCAGGGTCAATCTCGAACTGGAGGGGTTCGAGGTCGTGACCGCGTGCGACGGTGCCGAGTGTCTGGAAGTCGTGCACGAGGTACGGCCGGACGCGGTCACCCTCGATGTCGTCATGCCCCGGCTGGACGGGCTGCGTACGGCCGCGCAGCTCCGTGCGGATCCCCGTACCCGTGATCTTCCGCTGGCCATCGTCAGCGCGTGCACCCCCGACGAGGTCGACGCCGGGCTCGATGCCGGGGTCGACGTGTTCCTGCCGAAGCCGTTCGAGCCGGCCGACCTCGTCGACGTCGTACGCAAGCTCGTACGCCAGGGGCGGGGGCAGGGTCAGGGGTACGTCGGTCCCGGCGCGGCCCCCGTACCCGCCGCCGGGCCGGACGCGTCCGGCGAGATCACCGGTACGACGGGCTCCGGCGACCCCGACGACTCCCCCGACCACGGCACGGCCACCCCCGACGGCGCCGGCGACCTGGGCACCCTCGACAACCGCGGCCGGCACAGCCGCCCCGACGCCTCCGCCCAGCCGACCGCTCTCGACAGCCCCCGCGACCCGGCCACCCCCAGCAACTCCGGCGAGCCGGGCTCCCTCAGCGACCCCGGCGACTTCGCCACTTCCCACACCGTCGGCGACCTCGCCGTCCTCGACGCCCCCGGCGATCCAGCCACCACCGCCCCCCAGAACCTGACCACCCCCCACCACGGCGACGAAAAACGCCCCGCCCAGAGCGGCAGTTGACCCCCGCTCCCGCCCGAACCCGGCGACGAAAACACGCTGCACAGCGCACACGCCGCCCGCAGAAGACAATGCCCTTCGCCGAACCCGGCGACGACAACCAGGCCGCGCACTGCACGCGAACCAGGCCGCTCACTGCACGCGTCACCCCCAACCTTCCGGCGACCCCGGCGACCCCGGCGACCCCGGCGACCCCGGCGACAACAATCCCGCTGCCACCGAGCCCCGTCCCGGCCGCGCCCCTCCTCTCCCCGGCCCCCGCCTCGCCCCCGTCCCCGCACCCACCCCGATCAGCTCCCCATCCCCGTCCCTCACCCCCCCCGCGCCGACCCTGGCAACGAAACCCCGCCCCCACCGAAGACACCACCCCCCGCCGCCCAGGCAACGAAACCCCGCCCACCCCCGAATCCCACCCCCGACCCACCCCCTGTCCACATCCCGGAACCCCGCCCAACCGACTCGCCTCCCCACCCCCCTCCTCGCCTACGCTTGCCCCGTGACCCCCCTGGAGCTCTCCGACACCGTCCTGCGCGCCGTCCGGCACGCGGTGGACGCCGGTGAGTTGTGGGTCGAGATTCCGGCGCGGGCCCCTGTGACACCCCCCGGCCCAGGCGGCTGCGGCGACTACGCGACGCCGATCGCCCTGAAGCTGGCCCGCCCCGCAGGCCACCCCCCACTGAAGGTCGCCGAGATCCTCCGCCCCCACCTCGCGCAGGAGGAGGGCATCAGGGATGTGGTCGTCACACCCCCCGGCTTCCTGAACATCACCCTCAGGGAAACGTCCTTGGTCGAGGAGATCCTGGCGAGGGGCCCGAGATACGGGTACGCGGACACCCCCAGCACCTCCGGCACCCTCAGCACCTCCGACGCCCCCAGCACCCCCACCGTCCACCTCCACGCCCCCGACGAACCCCGAGCCCTGGTCGTACTGGACACCCTGGCCCGAGTACTCCGCTCCCAGGCCACCCCGGTCCACACCTCGTGCGCCACCCGCCCCACCCCGGACCTGACCTCGACCCTGGGCATCGAGATCGACACGTACGGCCCCCCGCCGCCGAACGCGGTGACCATCCGCCCGGTCCCCGCCCCCCTCCCGGACACCCCGCCCTTCTTCCCCCTGGGCAGGGACGCCACCCGCTGGGCCCTCCTCCACCCGGCACTGCACGACCACCCCCACCTCACGGGCGACCACCTGGCCCAACGCGAGACGAACCCCCTGTTCCGGGTCCGCTACGCGTACGCCCGCACCCGAGCCCTGACCCGCAACGCCGCGGCACTGGGCTTCACGTCGAAGCCCCCGACACTCGAACCGGAACCCGGCGTGAGGGCAAGACCCACGGACGGCCCCGCCGAAACCCACCGGACAGCCACCCCCGCCCCCCGGGACACCCCCGCCCCCCGGGACACCCCCGCCCCCCGGGACACCTCCACCCCCCGGGACACCCCAACTCCCCTCCACCTCCTCCTCGCAGACCACCCCCGCATCCTCACCACCACAGCCACCCACCACACCCCCCACCGCCTCACCCACCACCTCCTGGCGATCGCGGACGCCCTCCTCCCCCTCCTCCCCGCTGTCCTCCCCACCGGCGAGGAGAAACCCGAGGCCGCCCACTGTGCCCGGCTGGCGCTCGCCGAAGCCGCCGGGGCGGTGCTGGCCGGTGGCCTGTCCCTGCTCGGCATCGACGCTCCAGAGCATCTCTAGAACGCCCCGCCCAGAACGCCCCGCCAAGAACGCCCCGATAAGAAAGCCCAGAACGAAGATGAGCCGTTCCGCACACCCCGCCGGGCCCCGGCACGCCGACGTCCTGCCGGAGGGGCATTACAGCGCCCCGCCCGCCGACCTGAACACGCTGGACAGGAAGGTGTGGGCGGAGACGGTCGAGAGGGACGAGGACGGAGTCCTCACCGTCGGAGGCATCCCGGCGACGCGCATCGCCGAGGAGTTCGGCACCCCGGTGTACGTCCTGGACGAGACGGACTTCCGGGCCAGGGCAAGGGCCTGGCGCACGGCGTTCGGCCCGGACGCGGACGTCTTCTACGCCGGCAAGGCGTTCCTGTCGAGGGCGGTCGTGCGCTGGCTGCACGAGGAGGGCCTGAACCTCGACGTCTGCTCGGGCGGCGAACTCGCGACGGCCCTGTCCGCGGGGATGCCCGCTGAGCGCATCGCGCTGCACGGCAACAACAAGTCCGTGCAGGAGATCCGCAGGGCGATCGAGGCCGGGGTGGGCCGGATCGTGCTGGACTCCTTCCAGGAGATCGTCCGCGTCGCGCACATCGCGAGGGACCTCGGCAGGCGCCAGAAGGTGCAGATCCGGATCACGGTCGGCGTCGAGGCCCACACGCACGAGTTCATCGCGACGGCCCACGAGGACCAGAAGTTCGGCATCCCGCTGGCCGGCGGCCAGGCCGCCGAGGCCGTACGCCGCGCGCTCCAGCTCGACAGCCTGGAGCTGATCGGCGTGCACAGCCACATCGGCTCGCAGATCTTCGACATGTCCGGCTTCGAGGTCGCCGCGCGCCGCGTCGTCGGCCTGCTGAAGGAGATCCGCGACGAGCACGGCGTCGAGCTCCCGGAGATCGACCTCGGCGGCGGCCTCGGTATCGCGTACACCAGCGACGACGACCCCCGCGAGCCCCACGAGATCGCGAAGGCGCTCAACGAGATCGTCACCCGCGAGTGCGAGGCCGCCCAGCTGCGCACCCCGCGCATCTCCGTCGAGCCGGGCCGCGCGATCGTCGGCCCGACCGCGTTCACGCTGTACGAGGTCGGCACCCTGAAGCCGCTGGACGGCCTGCGGACGTACGTCTCCGTGGACGGCGGCATGTCGGACAACATCCGCACCGCGCTGTACGACGCCGAGTACAGCGTGGCCCTCGTCTCGCGGACGTCCGACGCCGAGCCGATGCTGTCGCGCGTGGTCGGCAAGCACTGCGAGAGCGGGGACATCGTCGTGCGGGACGCGTTCCTGCCGGCCGACCTGGCGCCGGGCGACCTGCTCGCCGTACCGGCGACGGGCGCGTACTGCCGGTCGATGGCGAGCAACTACAACCACGTGCCGAGGCCCCCGGTGGTGGCGGTCGGGGACGGGCGGGCGAGGGTCATCGTGCGCCGGGAGACAGAGGAAGATCTTCTGAGGCTCGACGTCGGCTGACGATCACGGGAGAATCTCCTGTCGGAACCGCTCAGGGAAATGAAATAGACGTCTCACGATCCGGACCCGGGGCAAAAACCGCGGTCCGGTGGGTGAGACTGGTCGAACCGTAGACCGTATGAGGAAACGAGGTCGCATGATGCGTACGCGTCCGCTGAAGGTGGCGCTGCTGGGCTGTGGAGTCGTCGGCTCAGAGGTGGCCCGCATCATGACGACGCACGCCGACGACCTCGCCGCGAGGATCGGCGCCCCCGTGGAGCTGGCCGGGGTCGCCGTGCGCCGCCCGAGCAGGGTCCGCGACGGCATCGACCCGGCGCTGGTCACGACGGACGCGACCGCGCTCGTCAAACGCGGTGACATCGACGTCGTCGTCGAGGTCATCGGCGGCATCGAGCCGGCCCGCACCCTCATCACGACCGCCTTCGAGCACGGCGCCTCGGTCGTCTCGGCGAACAAGGCGCTCCTCGCGCAGGACGGCGCGGCGCTGCACGCGGCGGCGCAGGAGCACGGCCGTGACCTGTACTACGAGGCGGCCGTCGCCGGCGCGATCCCGCTGATCCGCCCGCTGCGCGAGTCGCTGGCCGGCGACAAGGTCAACCGCGTGCTCGGCATCGTCAACGGCACGACGAACTTCATCCTCGACAAGATGGACTCGACCGGCGCCGGCTACCAGGAAGCGCTCGACGAGGCCACCGCCCTCGGGTACGCGGAAGCCGACCCGACCGCCGACGTCGAGGGCTTCGACGCCGCCGCCAAGGCCGCGATCCTCGCCGGGATCGCCTTCCACACCCGCGTGCGCCTCGACGACGTCTACCGCGAGGGCATGTCCGAGGTGACCGCGGCGGACTTCGCCTCCGCGAAGAACATGAACTGCACGATCAAGCTGCTGGCGATCTGCGAGCGCGCCGCCGACGGCGGTTCGGTCACCGCGCGCGTCCACCCCGCGATGATCCCGCTCTCCCACCCGCTCGCCTCCGTGCGCGGCGCCTACAACGCCGTCTTCGTCGAGTCCGACGCGGCCGGCCAGCTCATGTTCTACGGCCCCGGCGCGGGCGGCGCGCCCACCGCCTCGGCCGTGCTCGGCGACCTCGTCGCCGTGTGCCGCAACCGGCTCAGCGGGGCGACGGGGCCCGGCGAGTCGGCGTACGCGGCCCTGCCGGTGTCGCCCATGGGCGATGTCGTGACGCGGTACCACATCAGCCTCGACGTGGCGGACAAACCGGGTGTACTCGCCCAGGTCGCGACCGTGTTCGCCGAGCACGGGGTGTCGATCGATACCGTTCGTCAGCAGGGCAAGGACGGCGAGGCGTCTCTCGTCGTCGTCACCCACCGCGCGTCCGACGCCGCCCTCAGCGGGACCGTCGAGGCGCTGCGCAAGCTCGACACTGTCCGCGGTGTCGCCAGCATCATGCGGGTTGAAGGAGAGTAACCAGCAATGACCCACCAGTGGCGCGGAATCATCGAGGAGTACCGGGACCGGCTGCCCGTCTCCGCCGGCACGCCGGTCGTGACGCTCCGCGAGGGCGGCACGCCTCTCGTCCCCGCGCAGGTGCTCTCCGAGCGCACCGGCTGCGAGGTCCACCTCAAGGTCGAGGGCGCGAACCCGACGGGGTCCTTCAAGGACCGCGGCATGACCATGGCCATCTCCAAGGCCAAGGAGGAGGGCGCGCAGGCCGTCATCTGCGCCTCCACCGGCAACACGTCGGCCTCCGCCGCCGCGTACGGCGTGCGCGCGGGCATGGTCTCCGCCGTCCTCGTGCCGCGCGGCAAGATCGCGCTCGGCAAGATGGGCCAGGCCCTCGTGCACGGCGCGAAGATCCTCCAGGTCGACGGCAACTTCGACGACTGCCTCACCCTGGCCCGCGACCTGAGCGACAACTACCCTGTCGCGCTGGTCAATTCGGTCAACCCGGTGCGCATCGAGGGCCAGAAGACCGCCGCCTTCGAGATCGTCGACATGCTCGGCGACGCCCCCGACATCCACGTCCTCCCGGTCGGCAACGCGGGCAACATCACCGCGTACTGGAAGGGCTACAAGGAGTACGCCGCCGACGGCGTCGCCTCCCGCACGCCCCGCATGTGGGGGTTCCAGGCGTCCGGCTCGGCGCCGATCGTGCGCGGCGAGGTCGTCAAGGACCCCTCGACGATCGCGACGGCGATCCGCATCGGCAACCCGGCCTCCTGGGAGTACGCGCTCGCCGCGCGCGAGGAGTCCGGCGGGTTCATCGACGAGGTGACGGACCGCGAGATCCTGCGCGCCTACCGGCTGCTGGCCGCGCAGGAGGGCGTCTTCGTCGAGCCCGCCTCCGCCGCCTCCGTCGCCGGCCTCCTCAAGGCCGCCGAGCAGGGCAAGGTCGACCCCGGCCAGCGCATCGTCTGCACCGTCACCGGCAACGGCCTCAAGGACCCCGACTGGGCGGTCGCGGGCGCCCCGCAGCCGCTGACGGTCCCCGTCGACGCCGCCGCGGCGGCGCAGAACCTCGGTCTCGTCTAGGGGTTCCCCCGTCAGGGGTGCACAGGGGGCTTACGACACGCATCGTGCGCCTCCTGTGCGCCCTATGTCGCCGCAGAACCTTCCTTCGATAGGCTGTAGTGAACCCGCCCGCTGCATATGCACCGCGGATGCCGGGCTGCCGCGCCGTCGCCGCAGCCCCGGGGGGTCTCACCGCACGTCAGTCCCCGAACGTCGACGTCGCCGCATGACAATCGACAGTTCCGCAGCTCAAGGAGTTCATCGAGCGATGGCCGGTCCCGCCTTCCGCGCCGCCGCCGTCCGGGTGCGCGTCCCCGCCACCAGCGCCAACCTCGGGCCCGGCTTCGACGCCTTCGGCCTCGCGCTGGGGCTCTACGACGACGTCGTCGTCCGGGTGGCCGACTCCGGGCTGCACATCGACATCGCCGGAGAGGGCGGTGAAACCCTCCCGCGCGACGAGAGTCACCTCCTCGTCCGGGCCATGCGCACCGCCTTCGACGCCCTCGGCGGACAGCCGCGCGGCCTGGAGATCGTCTGCGCCAACCGCATCCCGCACGGCCGCGGCCTCGGCTCCTCCTCCGCCGCGATCTGCGCCGGCATCGTCGCCGCCCGCGCCGTGACCATAGGCGGCGAAGCCCGCCTCGACAGCGCCGCGCTCCTCGAACTCGCCACCGAGATCGAGGGCCACCCCGACAACGTCGCGGCCTGCCTGCTCGGCGGATTCACCCTTTCCTGGATGGACGGCGGCGCGGCCCGCGCGATCCGTACCGAGCCCGCCGATTCCATCGTTCCGGTGGTTTTCGTGCCCGCGAAGCCGCTCCTCACCGAGACCGCGCGCGGACTGCTCCCGCGCACCGTCCCGCACGTCGACGCCGCCGCCAACGCGGGCCGTGCCGCCCTGCTCGTCGAGGCCCTCACCCGGCGCCCCGAGCTGCTGCTGCCCGCCACCGAGGACCGCCTCCACCAGGAGTACCGCGCCCCCGCGATGCCGGAGAGCGCCGCCCTCGTGGAGCGGCTGCGCGCCGACGGCATCCCCGCCGTGATCTCCGGCGCGGGACCCACCGTGATGGCGCTGGCCGACGCGGAATCGGCCGACAAGGTCGAGGCGTCGGCGGGCGCGGACTGGGCCGCCAACCGGCTGGGCCTGGACCTTCAGGGTGCGAGCGTATTGCCGCTCGCACCGGCCGGCGACCTCCACGCATAAGACATCGCGTGAATCGTCGCCGGATTTCGAGAGGGGGAATGTTTGTTGGATCCGGTAGTGTTAACCTCAAGTCTGCACCCGACCCCACCATGGCGAGGTGCTTCACGTCCCCGTCCGGGACAGACATTCTTCCGGGAGCTCCCCAAGCCGCATTGCGTTCCGTACCACGCACCTGGGCAGTGCGCTGTACATCGACGCTGAGTGGCCCACAGGGCACGCTCCGGAACAGGTGCGACCCCTGATCTGTCGGGGGAGCGCCATCACCAGAAACCTCATCCGCCGCTCCGGCGGATTACCGCCCCGGCTCCGTCCACACCAATGGGACAGGAACCGGACAGCACAACCGGTCGCCGAGCCAGACAGGCCGACGTCCGCTCCAGGGAAGGACCCTTCGTGAGCGACACCACCGATCTGATGGGCGCACGTGTCGAGGAGACCGCTGCCGCGCCCGCCACGGACGCCTCCGCGCCTGCCGCCGGTGCCGGCTCCCGGCGGCGCCGCGGTACCGGCCTCGAAGGCATGGTGCTGGCAGAGCTTCAGCAGGTCGCATCCGGCCTCGGTATCAAGGGCACCGCGCGGATGCGCAAGAGCCAGCTGATCGACGTCATCAAGGAGGCGCAGGCCGGCTCGGGCGCCGCCGCCCCGCAGGCCGAGGCGCCTGCCGAGAAGCCCAAGCGCCGCGCCACCTCCCGCGCCCGTACGGCCGAGGAGGCGCCGGCCGTCAAGGCCGAGGCGCCCGCCGCCGAGCCGGCCCAGCAGCAGATCGACATCCCCGGCCAGCCGGCCGGTGACGCGCCCGTCGAGCGCCGTGGCCGCCGCCGCGCCACCGCCGAGGCCGGCGCCCCCGTGGCCGCCGCGTCCGTCGAGACGGTCGCCGTCGAGGCGAAGACCGAGCCCCGGGCCGAGACGCCCGTCGCCGAGCGCCCGCAGGCCGACGCGGGTGACGGCGAGGGCCGTCGCCAGGGCCGCCGCGAGCGCGGTCGCGACCGCGGTGAGCGGGGCGAGCGCGGGGACCGCGGCGACCGCGCCGACCGGCGCGGCAAGAGCGACGACCAGCAGGGCCAGGGCCGCCAGGAGCGCCAGCCGCGCCAGGACCGGCAGGAGCAGGGCGGCCGTCAGGACCGCCAGCAGCGCGACAACGGCCCGCGCCTCGACGAGGACGACGACTTCGACGGTGGCCGCCGGGGCCGCCGGGGCCGCTACCGGGACCGCCGCGGGCGTCGCGGGCGCGACGAACTCGGCGCCCCCGAGCCGCAGTTGGCCGACGACGACGTCCTGATCCCGGTCGCGGGCATCCTCGACATCCTCGACAACTACGCCTTCATCCGCACCTCGGGCTACCTGCCCGGCCCCAACGACGTGTACGTCTCCCTCGCCCAGGTCCGCAAGAACGGCCTGCGCAAGGGCGATCACGTCACGGGCGCGGTCCGCCAGCCCAAGGACGGCGAGCGGCGCGAGAAGTTCAACGCGCTCGTGCGCCTCGACTCCACCAACGGCATGGCGCCCGAACACGGCCGTGGCCGCCCGGAGTTCAACAAGCTGACGCCGCTGTACCCGCAGGACCGGCTCCGCCTGGAGACCGACCCGGGTGTGCTGACCACGCGGATCATCGACCTCGTGTCGCCGATCGGCAAGGGCCAGCGCGGGCTGATCGTGGCCCCGCCGAAGACCGGCAAGACCATGATCATGCAGGCCATCGCCAACGCGATCACGCACAACAACCCCGAGTGCCACCTGATGGTCGTCCTCGTCGACGAGCGTCCCGAAGAGGTCACCGACATGCAGCGGTCGGTGAAGGGCGAGGTCATCTCCTCGACCTTCGACCGGCCCGCCGAGGACCACACGACCGTCGCCGAGCTCGCCATCGAGCGCGCCAAGCGGCTGGTCGAGCTGGGCCACGACGTCGTCGTCCTGCTCGACTCCATCACGCGTCTGGGCCGTGCCTACAACCTCGCGGCGCCGGCCTCCGGGCGCATCCTGTCCGGTGGTGTCGACTCGACCGCCCTCTACCCCCCGAAGCGCTTCTTCGGCGCCGCGCGCAACATCGAGGACGGCGGCTCGCTGACCATCCTCGCGACCGCGCTCGTCGACACCGGGTCCCGCATGGACGAGGTGATCTTCGAGGAGTTCAAGGGCACCGGCAACATGGAGCTCAAGCTCGACCGGAAGCTCGCCGACAAGCGGATCTTCCCGGCCGTCGACGTCGACGCGTCCGGTACCCGCAAGGAAGAGATCCTGCTCGGCAACGAGGAGCTGGCGGTCGTCTGGAAGCTGCGCCGGGTGCTGCACGCGCTCGACCAGCAGCAGGCGATCGAACTGCTCCTCGACAAGATGAAGCAGACGAAGTCGAACGCCGAGTTCCTGATGCAGATCCAGAAGACGACGCCGGGCAACGGCAGCGACTGACGGCAGGTCTCCGAGAACGGTCACCCCTCGTGTGCGAGGGGTGACCGTTTTTCTGTCTTTTTCCTGTGTTTTTGATCGGCTCTGGCGACTTGTGCAACCCTGTCCGGAGTTTCCCCGTCTGATCTGGCGGAGTGATGATGAGACGAGGCAGAAGAGAGCCGAGGAGACATGCCCGCCGAGAGCACGCCTGACATACTGGGGAACAGCCACCGCAAGCCCAAGAGGCGGCGGGGGCTGGTGGTCGCGGCGTGGGTCGCCGGGGGGATCCTCGTCCTCGGGGGGACCGGGGCGGGATTCCTCTACGTCAAGCTCAACGGCAACATCAAGAGCGTCGACATCGACCAGGCGCTCGGTACGGACCGGCCCGCCAAGACCGACAACGGGTCCGAGAACATCCTCGTCCTCGGGTCCGACTCGCGGTCCGGGGCCAACAAGAAGCTCGGCGGGGGCACCGACGACGGCAGCGCACGCTCGGACACGGCGATGATCGTCCACGTCTACGAGGGGCACAAGAAGGCGAGCGTCGTCTCCATCCCCCGCGACACCCTCGTCGACCGGCCCGCCTGCGCGGACGCCCGCGGGGTCACCCACGATGCCGCGCGCGGGGTGATGTTCAACACCGCGTACACCACCGGCGGGGCGGCCTGCGCGGTCAAGACCGTCGAGTCGATCACGAACCTGCGCATGGACCACTACCTCGAAGTCGACTTCTCCGGGTTCGAGAAGCTGATCGACGAACTGGGCGGGGTGCGGGTCACGACCACCAAGGCGATCAGCGACAAGGACAGCCACCTGAACCTGGCGGCGGGCACGCACCGCCTGAACGGCGAGCAGGCCCTCGGTCTCGTCCGTACCCGCCACGGCGTCGGCGACGGCTCCGACCTCGGCCGCATCCAGCTCCAGCAGGCGTTCATCAAGGCCCTGGTCAACCAGGTCGGCTCGATCGGCCTCTTCACGAGCCCCACGAAGCTGTACGACCTCGCGGACACGGCCACGAAGGCGGTCACGACCGACTCCGACCTCGGCTCGGTCAACTCCCTGATGTCCTTCGCCAACAGTCTGAAGGGCATCAGCTCCTCCAACATGACGATGGTCACGATGCCGGTCCAGTACGACCCGGCGAACCCGAACAGGGTGATCATCGCCGAGACCAAGGCGGCCCAGGTCTGGACAGCCCTGAAGACGGACCAGCCGACCCCGAAGACGGCCACGGAGGGGACGGCGACGGGGGAGGCGAACGGGGTGGTGACTTCCTCGTGAGTGGCGACTGCGGGCCGGATGTGGTTGCTCGCGCAGTTCCCCGCGCCCCTGAAAAACTCGCAGTCGGCCGTCTGACAACGAACCCGCACCCGCCTGTCTTTTAGGGGCGCGGGGCTGTTTCTGATCTGCGGCTACCGCCGCGTGGGCGCGATCAGCCACAGCGAGCCCGCAGCCGCCCGTCTTTTAGGGGCGCGGGGAACTGCGCGAACGGCCACAGCGAACCTGCACCCGCCCCCCGGGAATAGTTCACCACCACCCCCGGTTTGGGCGTATGGCACCAGTCCTGGCAGACTGGTACGTCGGCCCCGGTTCACGCCCCGCAGCCGCGGAAGCGACCCGGTGCCCTCCCGTAAATCTAGGAGAATCCCTTGAAGCGCGACATCCACCCCGCGTACGTCGAGACGCAGGTCAGCTGCACCTGCGGCGCGTCGTTCACGACTCGCAGCACCATCGAGTCCGGCACCATCCGTGCGGACGTCTGCTCCGAGTGCCACCCGTTCTACACGGGCAAGCAGAAGATCCTCGACACCGGTGGCCGTGTGGCCCGCTTCGAGGCCCGCTTCGGCAAGGCCGCCGCAGGCTCCAAGAAGTAGCGAGCCCCTCTTCGCCGGTCCACGGCAGCGCTCCCGCCAGGGGGTGCTCCCGGGACCGGCGTTTTTGGTCGCCGCCCACTTCACCGTCGTAGGAATCACAGGAGCCCAAGATGTTCGAGGCCGTCGAGGAACTGGTCACGGAACACGCCGAGCTGGAGACGACGCTCGCCGACCCGGCGGTCTTCGCCGACCAGGCGAACGCGCGCAAGCTGAACAAGCGCTACGCCGAGCTGACCCCGATCGTCGCGACGTACCGCTCCTGGAAGCAGACCGGCGACGACATCGGGACGGCGAAGGAACTCGCCGCCGACGACCCGGACTTCGCGGCCGAGGTCAAGGAGCTGGAGAAGCAGCGCGAGGAGCTGACGGAGAAGCTGCGCCTGCTGCTGGTCCCGAGGGACCCCTCGGACGACAAGGACGTGATCCTGGAGATCAAGGCGGGCGCGGGCGGCGACGAGTCGGCGCTGTTCGCCGGCGACCTGCTGCGCATGTACCTGCGGTACGCGGAGCGCGTCGGCTGGAAGACCGAGATCATCGACGCCACCGAGTCGGAGCTGGGCGGCTACAAGGACGTCCAGGTCGCCGTGAAGACCAAGGGCGGCAACGGCGCCACCGAGCCCGGACAGGGCGTGTGGGCGCGGCTGAAGTACGAGGGCGGCGTGCACCGCGTCCAGCGCGTCCCGGCCACCGAGTCGCAGGGCCGTATCCACACCTCCGCCGCCGGTGTCCTCGTGACGCCCGAGGCCGAGGAGGTCGACGTCGAGATCAACCCGAACGACCTGCGCATCGACGTCTACCGCTCCTCGGGCCCCGGCGGGCAGTCCGTCAACACCACCGACTCCGCCGTACGCATCACGCACATCCCCACCGGCGTCGTAGCCTCCTGTCAGAACGAGAAGAGCCAGTTGCAGAACAAGGAGCAGGCGATGCGTATCCTGCGCTCCAGGCTGCTCGCCGCCGCTCAGGAGGAGGCGGAGCGGGAGGCCGCGGACGCCCGGCGCAGCCAGGTGCGGACCGTCGACCGCTCCGAGAAGATCCGTACGTACAACTTCCCGGAGAACCGCATCTCCGACCACCGCGTCGGCTTCAAGTCGTACAACCTGGACCAGGTCCTGGACGGCGACCTCGACGCGGTCATCCAGGCCTGCGTCGACGCGGACTCGGCGGCGAAGCTCGCGGCCGCGTAAGACCCTGACGAAAACCGGAGGACTCGCGTGAACCTGCTGCTCGCCGAGGTGGCCCAGGCCACCCAGCGGCTGGCCGACGCCGGTGTGCCCTCGCCGCGCACCGACGCGGAGGAGCTCGCCGCGTTCGTGCACGCGGTGAAGCGCGGCGAACTGCACTCCGTGAAGGACTCCGACTTCGACGCCCGCTACTGGGAGGCCATCGCCCGGCGCGAGCAGCGCGAGCCGCTCCAGCACATCACCGGGCGCGCCTACTTCCGGTACCTGGAACTCCAGGTCGGGCCCGGGGTGTTCGTGCCCCGGCCCGAGACCGAGTCCGTCGTCGGCTGGGCCATAGACGCCGTGCGCGCGATGGACGTCGTCGAGCCGACCATCGTCGACCTGTGCACCGGCTCCGGCGCGATCGCCCTCGCCCTCGCCCAGGAGGTGCCGCGCTCCAAGGTGCACGCCGTGGAGCTGTCCGAGGACGCGCTCGTGTGGACCCGCAAGAACATGGCCGGCTCGCGCGTCGACCTGCGCCAGGGCAACGCGCTCGACGCGTTCCCCGACCTCGACGGCCAGGTCGACCTCGTCATCACCAACCCGCCGTACATCCCGCTCACCGAGTGGGAGTACGTCGCCCCCGAGGCCCGCGACTACGACCCCGAGCTGGCGCTCTTCTCCGGCGAGGACGGCCTCGACCTCATCCGGGGCCTGGAGCGCACCGCGCACCGGCTGCTGCGGCCCGGCGGCGTCGTCGTCGTCGAGCACGCGGACACGCAGGGCGGGCAGGTGCCGTGGATCTTCACCGAGGAACTCGGCTGGGCCGACGCCGCCGACCACCCCGACCTCAACAACCGCCCCCGCTTCGCGACGGCCCGCAGGGCGATGCCGTGATGGGCGCTTCTTTCGTTTCCGAGCAGGAGGACCGCTAGACATGGCACGGCGATACGACACCAACGACGCGACCGACCGCACGACCGGTCTGCGCGAGGCCGCGTCCGCCGTCCGCCGGGGCGAGCTGGTCGTGCTGCCCACCGACACGGTGTACGGGATCGGCGCCGACGCGTTCTCCTCCGAGGCCGTGGCGGAACTCCTCGACGCGAAGGGGCGGGGCCGCAACATGCCCACGCCCGTGCTCATCGGCTCGCCCAACACCCTGCACGGGCTCGTCACCGACTTCTCCGAGCTCGCCTGGGAACTCGTCGACGCGTTCTGGCCCGGCGCGCTGACGCTCGTCGCCCGGCATCAGCCGTCCCTCCAGTGGGACCTCGGGGACACCCGGGGGACCGTCGCCGTGCGGATGCCGCTGCACCCGGTCGCCATCGAGCTGCTCACCGAGGTCGGGCCGATGGCCGTGTCCTCCGCCAACCTCACCGGGCATCCCGCGCCGGAGAACTGCGACGAGGCCCAGGGGATGCTCGGCGACTCCGTCTCCGTCTACCTCGACGGCGGGCCCACGCCCGGGAACGTGCCCTCCTCCATCGTGGACGTCACCCGTGAGGTGCCCGTCCTGCTGCGCGAGGGGGCCATCACCGCGGAGGAGCTGCGGAAGGTCGTACCCGATCTTGAGGTGGCGAATTGACGGGGCCCGGGTGCGGCGTCCTCCCGGCCGGGCTGGGGGGCACCCCATGCCGGGCATAGGCGGTGGGGAGTCGGCCGCCGAGATCACGACGACGTTCGGGTTCCCCCGGGACAGTTTCCGGATCCTGCACGTCAGCACCGGGAACGTGTGCCGCTCGCCCATCACCGAGCGCCTCACCCGGCACTTCGTCGCCGAGCGGCTCGGGATCCTCGGGGGCGGGCTCATCGTCGAGAGCGCCGGGACGTGGGGGCACGAAGGGGCGCCCATGGAGGCCAACGCGGAGGCCGTGCTCGCGGAGTTCGGGGCGGACGCCTCCGGGTTCACCGGGCGGGAGCTGCTCGACGAGCACGTCATCCGGGCCGACCTGGTGCTGACCGCCACCCGGGACCACCGGGCCCAGGTCATCTCCATGGGCCACTCCGCCGGGCTGCGCACCTTCACGCTGAAGGAGTTCACCCGGCTCGTGCGGGCCATAGACCCGGCGACGCTGCCCTCCCTGGACGAGGGCGTCGTCATGCGCGCCCGCGCGCTCGTACGGGCCGCGGCGGCCCTGCGCGGGTGGCTCCTCGCGCCCACCGCCGAGGCGGACGAGGTGCACGATCCGTACGGGGCTCCGCTGCCGTTCTTCCGGTCCATCGGGGACGAGATACACCAGGCGCTCGACCCTGTGGTGACCGCGCTCACGGGGGTGGCGGCGCGGATGTAGGCGCGGGGGTTTCGGCCTACATTGGGGATACGTCCGCTTCGAGGCTCGGAGCCTGCCATGGCCGTTTCCCTGTCGGGACCGCAGAGCGATGTCCTGCTGCGGCAGGACCCCGAGATCGCCGAGGTCCTGATGGGGGAGCGGCGCAGGCAGGCTTCCGGGCTGCAACTCGTCGCCGCCGAGAACTTCTGTTCGCCCGCCGTGCTGGCCGCGCTGGGTTCCGTGCTCGCCAACAAGTACGCCGAGGGCTATCCGGGGGCCCGGCACCACGGCGGGTGCGAGATCGTCGACGTCGCCGAGCGGGTCGCCGTGGAGCGGGCGAAGGCGCTGTTCGGCGCGGGCCACGCGAACGTGCAGCCCCATTCGGGCTCCTCGGCCGTCCTGGCCGCGTACGCCGCCCTGCTGCGGCCCGGGGACACCGTGCTCGCGCTCGGGCTGCGGGACGGCGGGCACCTGACGCACGGGTCGCCCGTCAACTTCTCGGGGCGCTGGTTCTCTTTCGTGTCGTACGGGGTCGACGCCTCGACGGGGTTCGTCGACCACGACGCCGTACGGGAGCTGGCCCGGGCGCACCGGCCCAAAGCGATCGTGTGCGGTTCCATCGCCTATCCGCGCCACCTCGACTACGGGTTCTTCCGGGGGGTCGCCGATGAGGTGGGGGCCTATCTGATCGCCGACGCCGCCCATCCCATCGGGCTCGTCGCGGGAGGGGCCGCGCCGAGTCCTGTGCCGTACGCCGATGTGGTGTGCGCGACCACGCACAAGGTGCTGCGGGGGCCCCGGGGCGGGATGGTGCTGTGCGGGCAGGAGCTGGCGGAACGGGTCGACCGGGCTGTTTTCCCGTTCACGCAGGGCGGGGCCCAGATGCACACGGTCGCCGCCAAGGCGGTGGCGTTCGGGGAGGCCGCGGGGCCCGGGTTCGCCGGGTACGCGCGGCAGGTGGTCGCCAACGCGCGGGTGCTGGCGGCGGGGCTGGCCGCCGAGGGGATGCGGGTCGTCACCGGGGGCACCGACACCCACCTGGTCGTCGTCGACCCGTCGCCGCTGGGGGTCGACGCGAAGGCCGCCAGGGGGCGGCTGGCGGCTGCCCGGGTGATTCTGGACTGCTGTGTTCTGCCGGGGGGCGGTGGGCGCGGGCTGAGGCTGGGGAGTGCCGCCGTGACCACGCAGGGGATGGGGGAGGCCGAGATGGCCCGGGTCGCCGCGCTGCTCGCGGGGGTGGTGCGCGGTGAGGTGACCGCGCGGAGAGGACGTGAGGAAGTGGAGGAGCTGGTCCGGGAACGGCCGCCGTATCCGGACTGAACGGACGGTCCGGGGCACACGTACAGAGGGGCACACAGCCGGACGTGCAACCATCGTGGCTACCCGGATGTCCTTACCCGTATGCGCTCGTCGTCAAGACCCTGTCGTCGGATTCCCGCCTGCCGGGAGGGGCCCGGTACGCGCATCTGCGGCGTTGTCGTCGGTTGCCGACGCTCCGCGTCGACGCCCTCCTCCGCCTTGCAGCTGCACGCACCGGGCCCCTCCCGGCCCGCCCTCCGGGCGGACGACGGGAATCCGACGACAGGGTCTAGGGTGTGGGGCTGAGATGGCCAGCGAGACCTGTGGGGAAGCCCGTGCGTGAATACCTGCTGACGCTCTGCATCACGGCCGCGGTGACGTATCTGCTGACCGGGCCGGTGCGGAAGTTCGCGATCGTGGCCGGGGCGATGCCGGAGATCCGGGCGCGTGACGTGCACCGGGAACCGACTCCGCGGCTCGGTGGGATCGCGATGTTCTTCGGGCTGTGCGCGGGGCTGCTGGTCGCGGACCATCTGACCAACCTCAACGAGGTGTTCGAGAAGTCGAGCGAGCCCCGGGCCCTGCTGTCGGGGGCCGCGCTGATCTGGCTGATCGGGGTGCTCGACGACAAGTTCGAGATCGACGCGCTGATCAAGCTCGGCGCGCAGATGATCGCCGCCGGTGTCAT
The DNA here is from genome assembly GCF_033794345.1 of Streptomyces niveiscabiei. Lineage (NCBI taxonomy): Bacteria > Bacillati > Actinomycetota > Actinomycetes > Kitasatosporales > Streptomycetaceae > Streptomyces > Streptomyces niveiscabiei. The sequence goes on along the minus strand of NZ_JARAYJ010000037.1, from coordinate 23,884 downwards.
GGTCGTCCAGGGCCTCACGATCCTCTGGCTGCCGATCCCGTTCGTGGGAACCGTCGCGTTGACGCAGTGGCAGGGCACCCTGCTGACGGTCGCGCTGGTCGTCATCACGATCAACGCCGTGAACTTCGTGGACGGCCTCGACGGCCTCGCGGCCGGCATGGTGTGCATCGCCGCCGCCGCGTTCTTCATGTACGCCTACCGGATCTGGTACTCGTACGGCATCGAGGCCGCCGCCCCGGCGACGCTGTTCTCGGCGATCCTGATGGGCATGTGCCTGGGCTTCCTGCCGCACAACATGCACCCGGCGCGGATCTTCATGGGCGACTCGGGGTCGATGCTGATCGGGCTGATCCTGGCGGCGGGCGCGATCTCGATCACGGGCCAGGTGGACCCGGACGCGATGAAGCTGTACGTCGGGTCCGAGCGCGACGCCGTCCACCAGATGGTGCCGGTGTACATCCCGCTGCTGATGCCGCTGACGATCATCGCGATCCCCGCGGCCGACCTGATCCTCGCGATCGTCCGCCGCACCTGGCGCGGCCAGTCCCCGTTCGCGGCGGACCGGGGGCACCTGCACCACCGCCTCCTTGAGGTCGGCCACTCGCACAGCCGGGCCGTGCTGATCATGTACTTCTGGTCGGCGCTGATCGCGTTCGGGGCGCTGGCCTACTCCGTCAACTCGGCGTCGATGTGGATCGTCCTCGGCGTCGCGGCGCTGAGCGCGGTCGGCCTGGTCCTGTTGCTGCTGCCCCGCTTCACGCCGCGCGCCCCGCTGTGGGCCCAGGCGTTCGTGCCGCCCCGCTACCGGCGCCGCAGGGTCGTGGCGGAGCCGCTGCCGGTGGCGCCGGAGGAGGAGCGCACGCCGGTGGGCGCGGGGGCCGGCGTCAACGGGGCTACCGCTGTGGGGGGCCGTACCCGGCTCCCCCGAAGGTGAGAACGTTCCGAGCGGGGTCGCGCTCAAAGTAAGAATCTGACTAGAGCATTGCCAAGTCGTGGGGGAAGCTAGAGGGTGCGAAGGGTGCAATACCAGACAAGCTCCCCCGGTTTTCGCTCAGACGCGCGCTTTCACTCTCATGTGTGACGCCGAGCACCCCTTCGAGGTAAAGACCTCATCAAATAGTTTGTGATACGGTTCACGAGAACCCCGGACAGAGCCGACGGACCGCAGTACGACGGTCCGCAGGTCTGAGGTCTCACCCCCTCGAACCGGGTCTACGCTCGTCCATGACGACAGCCCTTCCCCTCCCTTGAACCGCGGAGTTGCCGCCATGCCGTCCAACGACGTCCGGATTTTGGCCCAGGCCGCTGTGCCCACAGCCGCCGCCGGTGCGATCGCCGCCGTGGTGAGCGGCGTGGTCGCGGGCGGCAAGGGTGCCATCGGGGCGGTCGTCGCGACGGTCGTGGTGGTCCTCTTCATGGGGATCGGGCTGTACGTGCTCCAGCGCACGGCCAAAACGCTTCCGCATCTCTTCCAGTCCATGGGCCTGATGCTCTACGCGGCGCAGATCCTGCTGCTCTTCGTCTTCATGGCCGTGTTCAAGAACACCACCCTGTTCAACCCCCGGGCCTTCGCCATCACGCTCGTCGTCGCCACCCTCGCGTGGATCGCGGCTCAGACGCGTGCCCACATGAAAGCCAAGATCCTCTACGTCGAGCCCGAAAAATCGGGGCACTCGTCGTGAGAGGTAGGGGTGGGATAAAGACGTACGACAGATCCTGCTATCGTCCGGTGCCAACTGCGGCATCGCGGGCGCGGGCATTCGAGCTGACGCCTGTTCATTCGCGAGGCGAGATGCCCCTGAGCCGCCCCCACATCCGTAACACCAGTCCCGTGCCGAACGGCGGCCCCGTGCCGCGCCGACACAACGAGGTTGCCGTACCTATGCGCCACGACGAAGGAGCCCGCGGTGAGTGCTGACCCGACGCAGACGCTCGCTTTCGACACGAGCTGTCACCTGTTCGACGGGTGTGGTTTCGACACGGTCGCTCCGGGCCTTCACTCGTTCCTGTTCAAGCCGCTCTTCGGCGACGCGGACAGCAACCTGTACTTCAACAAGACGATGCTGCTGGCGCTGCTCGGCTCGATCATCATCGTCGGCTTCTTCTGGGCCGCCTTCGCGAAGCCGAAGGTCGTCCCGGGCAAGCTCCAGATGGTCGCCGAGGCCGGTTACGACTTCATCCGGCGCGGCGTCGTCTACGAGACGATCGGCAAGAAGGAGGGCGAGAAGTACGTACCTCTCATCGTCTCCCTCTTCTTCTTCATCTGGATCATGAACCTGTGGTCGATCATCCCGGTCGCCCAGTTCCCGGTCACCGCGATCATCTCCTACCCCGCGGTCCTCGCCGGACTCGTCTACATCCTCTGGGTCTCGCTGACCTTCAAGCGGCACGGCTTCGTCGGTGCCTTCAAGAACTTCAGCGGCTACGACAAGTCCCTCGGCGCGGTCCTGCCGCTGTCGATGTCCATCGAGCTCCTCTCGAACCTGATCGTGCGCCCCTTCACGCACGCGGTCCGGCTCTTCGCGAACATGTTCGCGGGCCACACCCTGCTGCTGCTCTTCACGATCGCCAGCTGGTACATGCTCAACGGCATCGGCATCGCCTACTCCGGCGTGTCGTTCGTGATGGTCATCGTGATGACGGCCTTCGAGCTCTTCATCCAGGCCGTCCAGGCGTACGTCTTCGTCCTGCTGACCTGCACCTTCATCCAGGGCGCGCTCGCCGAGCACCACTGAGCACAGCCCGCTTCGAACCCCCCAAAGCACCCGGTGGCCAACCCCCACCGGACCTTGAAAGAGAAGGAAGAACCGGACATGTCCGCTCTCCAGACCCTCGCCGAAGTCAAGATCCAGGGCAACCTCGGCTCCATCGGTTACGGTCTCGCCGCAATCGGCCCGGGCGTCGGCGTCGGCATCATCTTCGGTAACGGCACCCAGGCGCTCGCCCGCCAGCCCGAAGCGGCCGGCCTGATCCGCGCCAACCAGATCCTCGGCTTCGCCTTCTGTGAGGCGCTCGCGCTGATCGGTCTGGTCATGCCGTTCGTTTACCCGGCCTCCTGACCTGATCCGTCGGACCGCCCCTTTCGACGAAAGGCACTGATATGAGCCCTCTGGTTCTCATGGCGGCTGAGGAGGCGGAAAACCCCCTCATCCCGCCGGTCCCCGAGCTCGTCATCGGCCTCATCGCCTTCGTCATCGTCTTCGGCTTCCTCGCCAAGAAGCTCCTCCCGAACATCAACAAGGTTCTGGAAGAGCGTCGCGAGGCCATCGAGGGCGGTATCGAAGACGCGCAGGCCATGCAGCAGGAGGCCCAGAGCGTCCTGGAGCAGTACAAGGCCCAGCTCGCCGAGGCCCGTCACGAGGCCGCCCGGCTGCGCCAGGAGGCGCAGGAGCAGGGCGCCACGCTGATCGCCGAGATGCGCGCCGAGGGCCAGCGCCAGCGCGAGGAGATCGTCGCCGCCGGCCACGCGCAGATCGCGGCCGACCGCAAGGCGGCTTCCTCCGCGCTGCGCCAGGACGTCGGCAAGCTCGCCACCGAACTGGCCGGCAAGCTCGTCGGCGAGTCCCTCGAGGACCACGCCCGGCAGAGCCGCGTCATCGACCGCTTCCTCGACGATCTCGAGGAGAAGGCCGAGGCATCGCGATGAACGGAGCCAGCCGCGAGGCCCTGGCCGCCGCACGGGAGCGCCTCGACGCGCTGACCGACGCCACGTCGGTCGACGCGAGCGCGCTCGCCGGTGAGCTGGCGTCCGTGACCGCACTGCTCGACCGCGAGGTCGGCTTGCGTCGGGTCCTCACCGACCCGGCGCAGTCCGGCGAGGCCAAGGCCGCGCTCGCCGCGCGCCTGCTCGGTGACCGGATCAGCGGCCCCGCCGCCGACCTGGTGGCCGGACTGGTCCGCGCCCGCTGGTCGCAGTCCCGTGACCTGGTGGACGCGCTGGAGGAGCTGGCGAACATCGCCGACCTCACCGCAGCGCAGAAGGCGGGCAGGCTCGACAGCGTCGAGGACGAACTGTTCCGCTTCGGACGGATCGTCTCCTCCTCCACCGAGCTGCGCGCCGCGCTGACCGATCGGAAGGCCACCGCCGCGGCCAAGAGCGAGCTGCTCGGCAGCCTGCTCGCCCGCCGTGCGGACGCGGCCACCGAACGGCTGGTGACGCGCCTGGTGACCGCGCCGCGTGGCCGTAGCCTGGAATCGGGCCTGGAGGCCCTCTCCAAGCTCGCCGCCGAGCGCCGGGACCGGATCGTCGCCGTCGTCACCTCGGCGGTCCCGCTGAGCGACGGCCAGAAGCAGCGCCTCGGCGCCGCCCTCGCCAAGCTCTACGGCCGCCAGATGCACCTCAACCTCGACGTCGACCCCGGGGTCGTCGGCGGGATCCGGGTGCAGGTCGGTGACGAGGTCATCAACGGCTCGGTCGCGGACCGCATCGAGGACGCCGCCCGCCGCATGGCGAGCTAAGAAGTAACAGACGTTGAAATACGGCCCGCGTTGGGCCGTGCAAGAGGATTCACCTCGTTCAGGGGGGAGTCCGAAGTCGAGACATCCCCCCAAAGTGAAACTTCGGGCCCAACAAGGAGAGCAGGGAACCCAGATGTCGGAGCTCACGATCCGGCCGGAGGAGATCCGGGACGCGCTGGAGACCTTCGTCCAGTCGTACCAGCCGGACGCGGCCTCGCGCGAGGAGGTCGGTACGGTCACCCTTGCCGGCGACGGCATCGCGAAGGTCGAAGGCCTCCCCTCGGCCATGGCCAACGAACTGCTGAAGTTCGAGGACGGCACCCTCGGCCTCGCGCTGAACCTCGAAGAGCGCGAGATCGGCGCCATCGTCCTCGGCGAGTTCAGCGGCGTCGAGGAGGGCCAGCCGGTGCACCGCACCGGAGAGGTCCTGTCCGTCGCGGTCGGCGAGGGCTACCTCGGCCGCGTCGTCGACCCGCTCGGCAACCCGATCGACGGCCTCGGCGAGATCGAGACCACCGGCCGCCGCGCCCTGGAGCTCCAGGCTCCCGGCGTCATGGCCCGTAAGTCGGTCCACGAGCCGATGGAGACCGGCTACAAGGCCGTCGACGCGATGACCCCGATCGGCCGCGGCCAGCGCCAGCTGATCATCGGCGACCGCCAGACCGGCAAGACCGCCCTGGCCGTCGACACGATCATCAACCAGCGCGACAACTGGCGCTCCGGCGACCCGAAGAAGCAGGTCCGCTGCGTCTACGTCGCCATCGGCCAGAAGGGCTCGACCATCGCCTCCGTGCGTGGCGCCCTCGAAGAGGCCGGCGCGCTGGAGTACACGACCATCGTCGCCGCCCCCGCGTCCGACCCGGCCGGCTTCAAGTACCTGGCGCCGTACACCGGTTCCGCCATCGGCCAGCAGTGGATGTACGAGGGCAAGCACGTCCTCATCATCTTCGACGACCTGTCGAAGCAGGCCGACGCCTACCGCGCCGTCTCCCTGCTGCTGCGCCGCCCGCCGGGCCGCGAGGCCTACCCGGGTGACGTCTTCTACCTGCACTCCCGTCTCCTGGAGCGCTGCGCGAAGCTCTCCGACGACCTGGGCGCCGGCTCGATGACCGGTCTGCCGATCGTCGAGACCAAGGCGAACGACGTCTCGGCGTTCATCCCGACCAACGTCATCTCCATCACCGACGGCCAGTGCTTCCTGGAGTCGGACCTGTTCAACGCCGGTCAGCGCCCCGCGCTGAACGTCGGTATCTCCGTCTCCCGAGTCGGCGGTTCCGCGCAGCACAAGGCGATGCGCCAGGTCTCCGGCCGACTGCGCCTCGACCTCGCCCAGTACCGCGAGCTGGAGGCGTTCGCCGCCTTCGGTTCCGACCTGGACGCCGCGTCGAAGGCCCAGCTGGAGCGTGGTTCGCGCCTGGTCGAGCTGCTGAAGCAGGCCCAGTACCAGCCGATGGCCACCGAGGACCAGGTCGTCTCCATCTGGGCCGGCACCAACGGCAAGATGGACGAGGTCCCGGTCGCCGACATCCGCCGCTTCGAGAAGGAGCTGCTGGAGTACCTGCACCGCAAGGAGCAGGGCCTCATGACCTCCATCAAGGAGGGCGCCAAGATGTCGGACGACACCATCCAGGCGATCGATGACGCCATCGCGGAGTTCAAGAAGCAGTTCGAGACCGCGGACGGCAAGCTGCTCGGCGAAGACTCCGCCGCCAAGTGACGTAAGGAAGGGACCTGACTCATGGGAGCCCAGCTCCGGGTCTACAAGCGTCGCATCCGATCCGTCACCGCGACCAAGAAGATCACCAAGGCGATGGAGATGATCGCCGCCTCGCGCGTCGTCAAGGCGCAGCGCAAGGTGGCGGCCTCCGCGCCGTACGCGACCGAGCTGACGCGCGCGGTCACGGCGGTCGGGACCGGTTCGAACACGAAGCACCCGCTGACCACGCAGGCCGAGACCGTCGTACGGTCCGCGGTCCTGCTGCTGACCAGCGACCGCGGACTGGCCGGCGCCTTCAACTCCAACGCCATCAAGGCGGCGGAGCAGCTCACGGCGAAGCTCCAGGCCGAGGGCAAGGAGGTCGACACGTACATCGTCGGCCGCCGAGGTGTCGCGCACTACAACTTCCGTGAGCGGAAGATCGCGGACTCGTGGTCGGGCTTCACGGACGAACCGACGTACGCGGACGCCAAGAACGTCGCGGCGCCGCTGATCGAGGCGATCGAGAAGGACACGGCGGACGGCGGGGTGGACGAGATCCACATCGTGTTCACCGAGTTCGTCTCGATGATGACGCAGACCGCGCTCGACGACCGTCTGCTGCCGCTCAGCCTCGACGAGACGGCGGGCTCGGGCGAGTCCAAGCAGGGCGAGATCCTTCCCCTGTACGACTTCGAGCCCTCGGCGGAGGACGTCCTCGACGCCCTGCTGCCGCGCTATGTGGAGAGCCGCGTCTACAACGCGCTGCTCCAGTCGGCGGCTTCGAAGCACGCGGCGACGCGGCGTGCGATGAAGTCGGCCACCGACAACGCGGGTGAGCTGATCGAGACGCTCTCCCGCCTTGCCAACGCGGCCCGCCAGGCCGAAATCACCCAGGAAATCAGCGAGATCGTCGGTGGCACCGCAGCCCTCGCCGACGCGACCGCGGGGAGTGACCGCTAATGACCACCACTGTTGAGACCGCGACGGCCACGGGCCGCGTCGCCCGGGTCATCGGCCCGGTCGTCGACGTGGAGTTCCCCGTCGACGCCATGCCGGAGATCTACAACGCCCTGCACGTCGAGGTCGCAGACCCGGCGCTGGACGGCGCGAAGAAGACGCTGACCCTGGAGGTCGCCCAGCACCTGGGTGACGGCCTGGTCCGCACCATCTCGATGCAGCCCACCGACGGCCTGGTCCGCCAGGCCCCGGTGACCGACACGGGCACGGGCATCTCCGTCCCCGTCGGCGACTTCACCAAGGGCAAGGTGTTCAACACCCTCGGCGAGGTCCTCAACGCCGACGAGCAGTACGAGGGCGAGCGCTGGTCCATCCACCGCAAGGCCCCCAACTTCGACGAGCTCGAGTCGAAGACCGAGATGTTCGAGACCGGCGTCAAGGTCATCGACCTGCTGACCCCGTACGTCAAGGGCGGCAAGATCGGTCTGTTCGGCGGTGCCGGCGTCGGCAAGACGGTGCTCATCCAGGAGATGATCTACCGCGTCGCCAACAACCACGACGGTGTCTCCGTGTTCGCCGGTGTCGGTGAGCGCACCCGTGAGGGCAACGACCTCATCGAGGAGATGGCCGACTCGGGCGTCATCGACAAGACGGCCCTCGTCTTCGGCCAGATGGACGAGCCCCCGGGCACCCGTCTGCGCGTGGCCCTCGCGGGTCTGACCATGGCGGAGTACTTCCGCGATGTGCAGAAGCAGGACGTGCTGTTCTTCATCGACAACATCTTCCGCTTCACGCAGGCCGGTTCCGAGGTGTCGACCCTCCTCGGCCGCATGCCCTCCGCGGTGGGTTACCAGCCGAACCTGGCCGACGAGATGGGTCTCCTCCAGGAGCGCATCACCTCGACCCGCGGTCACTCGATCACCTCGATGCAGGCGATCTACGTCCCCGCGGACGACCTGACCGACCCGGCCCCGGCCACCACCTTCGCCCACCTCGACGCGACGACGGTTCTGTCCCGTCCGATCTCCGAGAAGGGCATCTACCCGGCCGTGGACCCGCTGGACTCCACGTCCCGGATCCTGGACCCCCGCTACATCGCGGCGGACCACTACAACACCGCGATGCGCGTCAAGACGGTCCTCCAGAAGTACAAGGACCTCCAGGACATCATCGCGATCCTCGGTATCGACGAGCTGGGCGAGGAGGACAAGCTCACCGTCCACCGCGCCCGTCGCGTGGAGCGCTTCCTGTCCCAGAACACCCACGTCGCCAAGCAGTTCACCGGCGTCGACGGGTCGGACGTGCCGCTGGACGAGTCGATCGCCGCGTTCAACGCGATCATCGACGGCGACTACGACCACTTCCCGGAGCAGGCGTTCTTCCTCTGCGGTGGCATCGAGGACCTGAAGGCCAACGCCAAGGAGCTGGGCGTCTCCTGAACTCCCTGAGAGTTCGCGCTTGAGGGGGCGGGTGCGTCCCGCCCCCTCTTTCACGCCCATTAGACTTGTAACCAACACCCGGCAGGACCGCCGGGTGGTGACCCGAGGAGCCAACCTTGGCTGCTGAGCTGCACGTCGCGCTGGTCGCGGCCGACCGAGAGGTCTGGTCGGGCGACGCGACTCTCGTCGTCGCGCGCACCACGTCCGGCGACATCGGCGTCATGCCCGGTCACCAGCCGCTGCTCGGTGTGCTGGAGTCGGGCCCGGTGACCATCCGTACGAGTGACGGCGGGACCGTCGTCGCCGCGGTGCACGGCGGATTCATCTCGTTCGCCGACAACAAGCTGTCGCTGCTGGCGGAGGTCGCCGAGCTGTCGGACGAGATCGACGTCCAGCGCGTCGAGCGGGAGCTGGAGCGCGCGAAGGCCGAGGGGGACGCCGCCGCCGAGCGGCGCGCCGAGGTCCGACTGCGCGCGGCGGCCACGCATTGATCGCAGCGCCCATGTGATGCCAGTCACTCAGCCGCGGCCGGCCCGGAGCGATCCGGTGCCGGTCGCGGCTGTGGCAGATCTGGATGTTTTTTCCGTTCCGTTACCAATCGCCGAACCGCATTTCGGTACGTAGGAGACGAGGAGGTCGGTGTCGATGGTCCTCGCTCTGACTGTGTGCGGAGTCGTCGTGGCCCTCGTGGTGCTGGGTCTGTTCGTCTTCGGCCTGCGCCGCAGACTGATCCAGCGCTCGGGCGGCACGTTCGACTGTTCGCTGCGCTGGGACGTGCCCGAGAAACCCGACCCCAGCGGAAAAGGCTGGTCCTACGGCGTGGCCCGCTACAGCGGGGACAGCGTCGAGTGGTACCGCGTCTTCTCCTACGCCTACCGGCCGCGCCGCGTCCTGGAGCGCTCGGCGATCGAGGTCGCCGGCCGCCGGCTCCCCGAGGGCGAGGAGGAGCTGGCGCTGCTGTCCGACGCGGTGGTCCTCGCCTGCACGCACCGCGGCACGCGCCTCGAACTCGCGATGAGCGAGGACGCGCTGACCGGTTTCCTCGCCTGGCTGGAGGCGGCTCCGCCCGGACAGCGCGTCAACGTGGCCTGAGTGTCAGGCTTGCAGCGGGCACACCGGCCGTACCGGCTGCTCCACCATGGCCGCCTGGTGCTGCCCCTGGGACAGGGTCACCGTCACGCTGACCTGGGAGAGTACGGCGATCAGGGCCGCCGAGGTGGCCGAGCCGAGGGCGGCGAGCTGAGCCGCCGAGGGTGTGAGACTGCGCTTGTCACTGGGCCGGCGCTTCATGGGTCCCCCTGAACTTTCCGTTCCGCTTGCTGTGCAGAGACCCACTTTCTTCCCCGTTCCCCCCGCTTCTCACGGGCCGTTCGGTCCACCGGGGTGGGCCGAACGGCCCGCTTCGCGCCCTACGCCAGCCCGTCGCTGACGGCCGTCACCAGTTCGCCGTTCGCGGTGTCGCCGCTGAACTCCCAGAAGAACGCGCCCTTCAGGCCCTGGAGCCTGGCCCAGGCCATCTTTCCGGCGATCGTCTGGGGGGTGTCGTACGACCACCAGTTGGTGCCGCAGTACGCGTACGCGGTGCCGCCGACCAGGCCGGTCGGCGGGCAGGTCGTCTTGAGGACCTTGTAGTCCTCGACACCTGCTTCGTACGTCCCTGGCGCGGCGCCCGTCGCGGTGCCGCCCGGCGCCGACTGGGTCACTCCGGTCCAGCCCCGGCCGTAGAAGCCGACGCCCACGAGGAGCTTGTTCGCGGGGACGCCCTTCGCGCGGTACTTGGCGATGGCGTCGGCCGTGGTGAAGCCCTGCTGCGGGATGCCGGGGTAGGCGTACAGGGGGGAGTGGGGGGCCGTGGGGCCCTGGGCGGTGAAGGCGCCGAAGAAGTCGTACGTCATGACGTTGTACCAGTCGACGTACCGGGCCGCGCCCGCGTAGTCGGCCGCGTCGATCTTGCCGCCGTTGGTGGCGTCGGCCGTCGTCGCGGCGGTGACCAGGTAGTTCGCGCCGAACTTGGCGCGCAGGGCCGCCATGAGGTGGGGGAACGCGGCCGGGCCCGAGGTGTCGCAGGAGTTGCCGCAGGCGTTCGGGTACTCCCAGTCGATGTCGATGCCGTCGAAGACGTCCGCCCAGCGGGGGTCCTCGACCAGGTCGTAGCAGGACTGCGCGAACGCCGCCGGGTTCTGGGCGGCCTGGCCGAAGCCGCCGGACCACGTCCAGCCGCCGAACGACCAGAGGACCTTGATGTGCGGGTACTTGGCCTTCAGCTGGCGGAGCTGGTTGAAGTTGCCGCGCAGGGGCTGGTCCCAGGTGTCGGCGGCGCCGCTGACGGACTGGTCGGCGGTGAACGCCTTGTCGTAGTCGGCCCAGGAGTCGCCGATCGCGCACTTGCCGTCGGTGACGTTGCCGAAGGCGTAGTTGATGTGGGTGATCTTCGCGGCGGAGCCGGAGGTGACGAGGTTCTTGACGTTGTAGTTCCGGCCGTAGATGCCCCACTCGGTGAAGTAGCCGAGTTTCACCGGGGATTCGGCGCGGGGGTGCGGGGCGGGGGCGTGTGCGGCGGCCGGGGTCGCGAGGGCCGTGAGGGGGAGCAGGGCGGCTGCGGCGAGTACGGCCGCCAGCCTGCGGAAGGGGTGTCTGCCGAGTGCGAAGCGCATGGGGACGCCTCCTCGTCGTGGGGGATCGTGGTTGACGTGCCGTGGCGGAGCGTAGGAGTGGTCCAGACCATGCGTCAATAGGTCTGTACCAATAAGGAGTTGATCGCTCCAGGGCCAGCCTAGATCCCCAACTCCTGCGCCAGGACGGCGGCTTGGACTCTGCTGCGGAGTTCCAGCTTGGCCAGGAGGCGGCTGACGTGGGTCTTCACCGTGGCCTCGGCCATGTCCAGGCGCCGCGCGATGTCCGCGTTGGAGAGGCCCTCGCCGAGGCAGGCCAGGACCTCGCGTTCACGCCGGGTGAGGGTGTCCAGGACCGTGGGGTCCGCCGTGGGGGTACGGGCGGTGGCCGTCGCGAACTCGGTGATCAGGCGGCGGGTGACGGCGGGGGCGATCAGGCCCTCGCCGCGCGCCACCGTCCTGACCGCGTCCAGGAGTTGGGTCGCCTCGGAGTTCTTCAGGAGGAAGCCCGCCGCGCCCGCGCGCAGCGCTCCGAAGACGTACTCGTCCAGGTCGAAGGTCGTCAGGACCAGAACGTCCGCCAGGGACTCCTCGGTGATCCGCCGCGTCGCCGACACGCCGTCCAGACGCGGCATCTGAACGTCCATCAGGACCAGGTCCGGCCGCAACTCCCGGGCCAGGGACACCGCTTGCTCACCGTCCGCCGCCTCCCCGACGACCTCGATGTCAGAGGCGCTGCCCAGGATCAGGACCAGGCCCGAGCGGACGGCCGACTGGTCCTCGGCGACCAGGACGCGGATCATGCGGGATCTCCTTCGGGGAGGGGGAGGCTGGCGCTGACCGTCCAACGGCCGTTTCGCGGGCCCGCGTCGAACGTTCCGCCGATCAGCGTGGCCCGTTCGCGCATGCCGATCAGACCGGCGCCCGAGCCCGGGGCGCGGGGAGACTCGGGGGCGGCGTACGGGCTGGTGACCGTGACCTTCAGGTGGGTGGCGTCGCTGTGCAGGCTGACCGTCACCTCGCCCGGGGACGCGTGCTTCAGGGCGTTCGTCAGGGACTCCTGGACAATGCGGTACGCCGCCAGGGCGACCGGGGCCGGGGCGCCCGTCGGCGGGGGCGTCGTCAGGGTGACGTCCAGGCCGTTGGCCCGCGCGCCGTCGATCAGGGTGGGGAGGGCCTCCAGGGTGGGGGCCGGTTCGACCCGGTCGTCGGGGTCTCTCAGGATGCCGATCAGGCGGCGCATCTCCGCGAGGCCCTCGACGCTGTTCTCCCGGATCACCGCGAGGGCCTTCTTCGAGGTGTCCGGGTCACCGATCGAGAGGGCCGCCGTCGAGTGGATCGCGATCGCCGAGAGGTGGCCCGCGACCAGGTCGTGCAACTCCCGTGCCATCCGCGCGCGTTCGGCCGTCACCGCCTGCGTCCTGTCCAACTCGGCGAGGAGCGCGGTCTGTTCGGCCCTGAGCCCGGCCGCCTCCGCCGCCGATCTGTGGTCGCGGACCAGGACTCCCGTCATCGCCGGGGTCAGGGTGACCAGGCCGACCGCGAAGCCGATCAGCAAGGCGTCCGGCTGGTGCCAGAACGCGAACGGGACGGTCGTGCCCAGCAGGGTCAGCAGCGCCGAGACGCGGGGGATCAGGCGGGCCGTCGCCGGGGTGCCGTACAGGACCGCCGCGTAGATCAGGTCCGTGTACATCAGGACCGTGACCACGCTGCCGCGCGTCACCGTGTCCAGGGCCAGGGTCGCCGTGCCGATCAGGGCGGCCGTGTTCGGGTGCGTCCGGCGCAGCAGCTCGCAGGCCGCCATCGCCGCGAGCGGGACCAGGGGCGGCCACTCGCCGTCCCACAGCACGATGCCGTTGTCGCCTCCCGGGCGGGCGAACAGGCCCAGCGCCCACAGGAGGACACCGCCGGCCAGGCCTGCGGCGGCGATGCGGAGGTCGTCGCGGTGGGGTCGTACGGCCATGGGTCCCATCCAACACGGGTCGCGGGCCCGGCGCCTGCTGCCCGAGGCGGGTCCTGGACTGCATCTTTCGATGTACCGGGATCTCGTCACGGGCGACGAGGTGAGGGGGGCCAGGCGCCGGGAGGCTGGAAGGGTCGAGTTCCGGGAGGAGTGGTTGATGTGATCGTCGGACTGATCATCGCCTGCGAGGTGGCGTTCTGGGTACTGCTGGCCCTCGGGCTGACGTTCCGGTACGCCCTGAAGATGCCGCGCACCGGCCTTGCCCTCCTCCTGTGCGAGCCCCTCCTGGAGATCGTCCTCCTCGCCGTCACGGCGATGGACCTCCGGGACGGGGCACAGCCCAGCTGGCACCACGGCATCGCCGCGGTCTACATCGGCTTCACGGTCGGCCTGGGCCACTCCACGATCAAATGGGCCGACGCCCAGGTCTCCCACCGCTTCTTCGACGGCCCCCCGCCGGTCAAGCCCCCCAAGTACGGCATGGCCCGCGCCCTGCACGAATGGAAGGTCGCCGCCCGCTGGATCCTGGCGGCGGCCGTCGCGGCGGGCCTCCTCCAGGCGGCCGTCTGGTATGTCGGCGACTCCGGCGAGACGGGCTCCCTGCGGAGCTGGCAGACCCGGATGCTGTACGTGATCGGCATCAACGTGATCATCGCGGGGGCGTACACGGTGTTCCCGAAGAAGGCACCGGCGGCCATGGAGAAGCGGCACGAAGAGGCGGGACGGCGGTACTGACGCCGAAGAAGTCCCCCCTTGGGCCCCGCCTCTCCCTCACCTCTCCCCGCCCGGCACCCACAGCACGTCCCCCGTCTCCTTGTTCGCCGTCCTCGCCAGGATGAAGAGGAGGTCGGACAGGCGGTTCAGGTAGGTCGCGGTGAGGGGGTTCATCGTGTCGCCGTGGACCTCAAGGGCCGCCCAGGTGGAGCGTTCCGCGCGGCGGACCACCGTGCAGGCCTGGTGGAGGAGGGCGGCGCCCGGGGTGCCGCCGGGGAGGATGAAGGAGCGGAGTTTCTCCAGGGCGGCGTTGTAGTGGTCGCAGTCCGTCTCCAGGCGGTCGATGTAGAACTGCTCCACTCGCAGCGGGGGGAACTCGGGGTTCTCCACCACCGGGGCCGAGAGGTCGGCGCCCACGTCGAACAGGTCGTTCTGGACCCGGGTCAGGACCTTGACCACGTCCTCCGGGAGGGCGCCGAGGGCGATCGCCGTGCCGAGGGCCGCGTTCGCCTCGTTCGTGTCCGCGTACGCGGCGATGCGGAGGTCCGTCTTGGGGACGCGGCTCAGGTCGCCGAGGTTGGTGGTGCCCTGGTCGCCGGTGCGGGTGTAGATGCGCGTCAGATTGACCATGGGATCAGGGTAGTTGTGGGGGCCGGGTGTGATGTCCGTCCACGGGGACGTGACTCGCGTTACTAAGGCGTCACAGAGCGGCTCCGGGCCGCTAAGGTCCGGGCCAGGGGAACGGCGTACCGGGGCGGGTATCGGTGCGCCGGCGCGGTCGTGTGCCGCCTCGGGGCGGATCACCGGCGTACACGAACCGCACAGACCCCACGAGCCTCACCCCTGCGAGTGAATTCGGTATCGGTTCGCTCACAGACGGCAACCTCCAGCCGTCCGGGGCAGTCAGACGATGCGATACCGGACGAGTACACACAGCACACGGACACACAGCACACGCGGAGCACGGCACGCGACGCCAGGGGAGCGCATATGCACATCAGGGGCGACCACGCCGAGGTGGTCGTCGGGGGTCGGCTGGACGTGCACAGCGCCGCGGACGCCCGTACGGTCCTGCACGCGGCGGTCGACGACGGGGCCGGCGACCTCCTGCTCGACCTGTCCGAGCTGGACTTCTGGGACGCGACCGGACTCGGCGTGATCATGGGCGTGCACCGCAGGGCCGGCCGCGCGGGCCGGCGGCTCGTCCTGCGCGGCGTACCCCCGCAGCTGCAACGCCTGCTGGTCGCCACCCGCCTGCACCGCATCCTCGCCATCGAGGGCGGCCTCGCGGCCGAATCCCTGCCCCGCGTCTGACACACCAGGTCACCCGTGCAATCCTCACCGGACCGTGACGTCTCGGGCGGCCCGGCACCCCGGGCTGTCGGAGATACTGTGCGAAGGTTTACGGTTCGTCTGCCCGCCGTCCTCAGCCCTCTGGCGGGCACCGGACCAGAAGCGACAGCGCAGTGTGCACCGCGGCCGGGAAGGGCCACCACCACACGACGCTTTTGGGGGGCTTGACCGATGGACCCGAATACCCGGGAGCCCGAGGAGACCGGCCAGGACGGCCGCGCGCAGCGCCCGCGTTCCTCCAGGGACCCCCTCGCACCGGGCCAGCACACGCCGGCCCCGGCCCGCACGGTCGACGTCGTCGCCGGGGAACACCTCCTCACCGTCAACCCGGTCGACGGCAGCGAGATAGAGCTGTGCCCGCCGACCGAGCGCCCCGACACCCCCGTACGCCGCACCGCCGAGGCCCGCGCCGAGGCGGAGCGCGCGGCCAGACCCCCGGTCCCCGCCGGACACGTCCCCGCGCCGCCGCCGCTGCTCGGCCGCCAGGAGGAGCGCGAACAGCTCGTCCGGCTCGTCGCGCGCGGGCGCTCCGTACGGCTCACCGGACCCGCCGGCTGTGGCCGCACCCGCCTCCTCGACCTCGTCGCCGAGGACTGCGCCGACCTCGCCCCCGACGGCGTCGTACGCCTCAGCGGGTACGGCCGCGGCGCGCAGGAGCTGCTCCACGAGCTGTTCCACGTGGTGTACGACGCGCCCCGGCACCGTCCGCTGCACGGCGAACTCCTCGTCCTCGTCCGGGAGATCGGCGCGGTCGTCGTCGTGGACGACCTGGAGTTCGGCGGCGCCGAGCTGGACGGGCTGCTCGCGGCGACCCCCGAGTGCGCGTTCCTGTTCGGCGCGACCGGCTCGACGCCGCTGCCCTCCGCCGGGTCCGCCGTCGAGGAGGTCACCCTCGGCGGGCTCGACCGGGCCGGCGGCATCGACCTCATCGAGCGGGCCGTCGGCCGCGTCCTCACGGAGGAGGAGGCCAACTGGGCCGGCGACCTGTGGTTCGAGTCCGAGGGGCTGCCGCTGCGGTTCGTGCAGGCCGGCGCGCTGCTCCAGCAGCGGGACCAGGTACGGGCCAGCGCCGACGCCGTCGACGAGTACGGGGTCTTCGAGGACGCGCGGCCCGTCGTACCCCAGGACGGCGAGCCGGAGGAGGAGATACCGCTGCCGTCGCTGGGCGAGGCGGCCGGTCCCGCGCCGCTGCTCGCCGCGCGGCTCAGCTCCTCGGCCCGGGCGACGCTGCGGTTCGCTGTCGCGCTCGGCGGGGAGGTGCCGCACCAGGCGCACCTGCCCGCGCTGGTCGGTGACACGCACGCCGACGCGGCTCTCGGAGAGCTGGTCGCGTGCGGGCTGGTCACTCCGGTCGGGTCCCGGTACCGGCTCGCGGCCGGGATCAAGACGCAGCTGGAGGCGGCGGGGTACGGGGGTGAGGCTCGGGGGGCTGCCGGGGGTGAGGGGGCCGGGTACGGGAGTGAGTCCGCGTACGGGAGTGAGTCTGCCGGCCTCGCTCAGGCCGCTGCCGCGCATTACGCCTGGTGGGCCGGGCATCCCTCGGTGACGCCCGAGCGGGTCTGTGCCGAGGCCGATGCGATTCTCGCCGCTCTGGCCGTCGCCTCGCCGTTGGCCGTGCCGCCTGCCGAGGGGGAGCAGTCGGTCGCCGTCCAGCTGGCCCGTACCGCTGTGCCCGCGTTCGCCGCCGGGCTGCACTTCGACGCGTGGGAGCGGGCCCTGCGGGGTGGGGCCGAGGCCGCCCGGTTGTCCGGGGAGGTCGCCGATCAGGCGTACTTCCACCATGAGCTGGGGGTTTACGCGATCCTCGCCGGGCAGCTCGACCGGGCCCGGTCGGAGCTGGAGACGTCCATCGGGCTGCGGGGGGCGCTCGCCGACAAGCGGGGGACTCTCGCCGGGCGGCGGGCGCTGGCGCTCGTCGCCGACCGGTCGGGGGAGGTGCCCGGGTTGCCGGGGGCGGGGGCTTCCGCTTCCGCCGGGGGCGCGGGGGCTGTTGGGGGCGTTGTCGCTGCCGGAGGGTTCGAGGCTCGGGGAGCGGAGGCCGGGGCGCGTCGTCCTGAGACGGCGGTGACGCAGAAGCAGCAGGTCGTTGTGGCGCCGGCGGCGCAGCATCGGCGTAGTTTGCGGGGGATCGCTCGGCGGAACCTCGTCGCCGCTGGGGCCGGGGCGTTGCTTGTCGCTGTGCTGGGGACTGTCGTGGGGCTGGGGGCCACCTCCGACAAGGGGGCGGACGGTCCCTCTCGGCAGGTCGGGCCGTCCGCGTCCACAGGGCTCGATGACGGGGAGCCGGGGGGTGGGACGCCGGGTGGGTCCGGGGGGTCGTCCAGTGGGGCCGGGGGGTCCGGGGGCGGTACGGGGGGTGTGGGTGAGCCCACGAGTCGGCCCAGTCCCACCGATCCTGGGCCCGACGGGAAGATGGGGACGCCGGATGATCCGTCTCCTTCGGCGTCCGCCGATGGGAGTACGGGGGGTACGACCGGGGGGAGCACGAGTGGAGGTACGGGGAGTACGTCGCCTACGCCTACGCCGCCGCCCACACATTCGTCGCCCAGCCCGACGCCGAAGCCCTCGGACTCGCCGAGCCCGACGGTACCGGCTTCGCCCAGCCCCACGGAGCCTTCCGGTAGCCCGACGGCTCCGGAGAGCACGCCGTCCACATCGACCTCGGCGAGTGGGCCTGCGGCGAGTGGGCCTGCGGTGTCGCCGAGCACGTCGGATTCCGCTTCGGCGGCGGTGATGTGAGGAGTGCCTATTGGGGTGCCGGGTCGGATTGTGTGGCGGTAGCCGCACATCAGATACAGCCCCGCGCCCCTAAGAGACGACACCTGCCCGGCACTCCAAAGTTCTCCTTCTCCGGTGGCATTGCCCTCCTCAACCCCCTAGCGTGGCCGCATGATCGAGCTTGAGGGGCTGACCAAGCGGTACGGCGAGAAGGTGGCGGTCAACAATCTGAGTTTCAGTGTGCGGCCGGGGATCGTGACCGGGTTTCTGGGGCCGAACGGGGCCGGGAAGTCGACCACGATGCGGATGATGCTGGGGCTGGACCGGCCTACGGCCGGGGACGTGCGGATCGATGGGCGGCATTACGACCAGCTCAAGGAGCCGTTGAAGTACATCGGGGCGCTGCTGGACGCGAAGGCGATGCATGGGGGGCGTAGTGCCTTCAACCATCTGCTGTGCCTCGCGCAGAGCAATGGGATTCCGCGGAGCCGGGTCGACGAGGTGCTCGACACCGTCGGGCTGACGGCGGTGGCGAAGAAGAAGGCGAAGGGGTTCTCGCTGGGGATGGGGCAGCGGCTCGGGATCGCCGGCGCGCTGCTCGGTGACCCGCGGATCCTGATGTTCGACGAGCCGGTGAACGGGCTCGACCCCGAGGGCATCCACTGGATCCGGAACCTGATGAAGTCGCTCGCGGCGCAGGGGCGGACGGTGTTCGTGTCGTCGCACCTGATGAGCGAGATGGCGCTGACGGCGGACCACCTGGTGGTGATCGGCCAGGGCAGGCTGCTGGCGGACACCTCGATGGCGGAGTTCATCGCGCGCAACTCGCGCTCGTACGTCCGGATCCGCACCCCGCAGCGCGAGCGGATGCTGGATGTGCTGCACCAGGCGGGGGTGACCGTCGTGGAGACGGGCGGCGGGGTGCTGGAGGTGGACGGCGAGAAGGCGGAGCAACTGGGGGAGCTGGCGGCCCAGCATCACCTCGTGCTGCACGAACTGTCGCCGCAGCGGGCGTCGTTGGAAGAGGCGTTCATGCAGTTGACGGCCGAGTCGGTCGAGTACCACGCGCACACGGACGAGGCCCCGCCGCAGGAGTGGGGCGACGGCTGGAGGAAGGACTGAGATGGCCGTCACCGAGGTTTCGCAGGTCGTGCGGTCGGAGTGGACGAAGGTCAGGTCGGTCGCGTCGACGGTGTGGACGCTGTCCCTCGCGTTCGTCGTCACGGTCGGCGTGGGGATGCTGATCGCCGTGGTCTCGAAGAACACGTTCGACGACCTGGGCCGCGACGAGAAGCTCTCCTTCGACCCGACCCTGATCAGCTTCGCCGGGATGTCCCTCGGCCAGCTCGCGATGATCGTGTTCGGGGTGCTGGTCGTGTCGAACGAGTACAGCACCGGCATGATCCGTACGTCGCTGGCGGCCGTACCGCGGCGCGGCACCTTCTACCTCAGCAAGCTCGCCGTCGCCGCCGGGCTCACGCTGGCCGTCGGGATCGTCACCAGCTTCGTCACGTTCTTCGTCGGGCAGGCCATGCTCGGCTCGCTGCGCACGGACATCGGGGAACCCGGGGTGCTGCGGGCCGTCATCGGCGGCGGGCTGTACATGGCGCTGATCGCCCTGTTCTCGATCGGCGTCGCGACCATGCTGCGCTCGCCGATGCTCTCCCTCGGCATCCTGATGCCGTTCTTCTTCCTCGTCTCCACCATCCTCGGGAACGTCTCCGCGACGAAGAAGGTCGGGCAGTACCTGCCGGACCAGGCGGGCAGCAAGATCATGCAGGTGGTGACGCCGGTCGACAACGACACCCCGTACGGGCCCTGGGGCGGATTCGCGATCATGGTCGTGTGGGTGGTGGCCGCGCTCCTCGGCGGATACCTCTTGCTCAAGCGGCGGGACGCCTGAGGCTTTGCCTCCTCTTGGTCGGAACCGTCAGCACCCCGATAAGCTCCTAACTCTTATGGGGGCGTGCGCCCTGTTGTCCTGAACCTTGCGATGGGTGCGGAGCATGATCGAGGCAGTCGGCCTGACCAAGCGCTACGGCGACAAGACCGCCGTGCACAATCTGTCCTTCCGGGTGCGGCCGGGCGCCGTCACCGGGTTCCTCGGGCCGAACGGGTCGGGCAAGTCCACGACGATGCGGATGATCCTCGGGCTGGACAACCCGACCGCCGGGTCCGTCACGATCAGCGGCTACCCGTACCGGCAGCTGCCGAACGCCGCGCGGCACGTGGGGGCGCTGCTCGACGCGAAGGCCGTGCACGGGGGGCGGCACGCGCGCAACCACCTGCTGTGCCTCGCGCAGCTCTCCGGGATCCCGGCGCGGCGCGTCGACGAGGTGCTCGGGGTCGTCGGGCTCCAGGCGGTCGCCCGCAAGCGGTCCAAGGGGTTCTCGCTGGGCATGGGGCAGCGGCTCGGGATCGCCGCCGCGCTCCTCGGCGACCCTCAGGTCCTCCTCTTCGACGAGCCCGTCAACGGGCTCGACCCCGAGGGCATCCTGTGGGTGCGGAACCTGATGAAGGCGCTGGCCGCCGAGGGCCGTACGGTGTTCGTCTCCTCCCACCTGATGAGCGAGATGGCCCTCACCGCCGACCACCTCATCGTCATCGGGCGCGGACAGCTCCTCGCCGACATGAGCGTGCGCGACTTCATCGAGGCGAACTCCGCGGGGTTCGCGCGCATCCGTACGCCGGACACGGAGCCCCACCTGCGCGAGAAGCTGACGTCCGCGCTGACGGAGGCCGGCGGGCACGTCCTCCCGGAGTCCGACGGGGCGCTGCGGGTGACGGGACTGCCGCTGCCTCGCATCAGCGACATCGCGCACGACACGGACGTACGCCTCTGGGAGCTGTCGCCGCACCAGGCGTCCCTGGAGGAGGCGTACATGCGGATGACCCAGTCGGTCGTCGACTACCGCTCCACCACCGACCAGAAGTCCGGCCTCCAACAGCCGCTGCCGCCGGGGGCGTTGCCGCCGATGCCGGTGGCGGGACAGGGCCAGCCGGGCTGGTACGCGCCCCCGCCGCCGCAGGGGGCACCGCCGAACCCGTACGCGCAGGGGCAGCCGCCGGCGCCGGGCGGGGGGTTCGGGCCCGCGCCCGTCGTTCCGCCGGCCGGGCCCGCCGCTGGCGCCGGGCAGGAGCCCGGGGCGCTGGTGATCGCGCCGGTGAAGACCGAGGCCGCTCCGGCCGGCGAGGAGCCGGGGACGCTGGTGATCGCGCCGGGCGAGGCCGGGGCCGGTTCGGCTGAGAAGGCGGCGGGCGGGGTGCCGGAGGGTGCTGCCGTCGGGGGCGCCTCCGCCGAGAAGAAGACCACTGACACCGAGGACGCACGATGAGCCAGCAGACCCCTTCGCCGCAGGTGTGGCAGCAGGCCGGTGCCGGGTACACGTCGCCGATCCCGGTCGTGCGGACGCATCTCGGGCACGCCGTCGCCTCGGAGTGGACCAAGATCCGGTCCGTGCGGTCGACGATGTGGACGCTCGGGGTGTTCGTGGTGATGGTCGTCGGCGTCGGGCTGCTGACGGCCGTGCTGATCGCCGCCAACGCCGATCCGTACGACCTCCAGGGCGACAACCCCTTGTCCTACGGCGTGTTCGGGCTGCTGCTCGGCAGCATGTGCGTGATCACGCTGGGCGTGCTGACGACCGCGTCCGAGTACGGCACCGGGATGATCCGTACGACGATGGTGGCGTGCCCCTCGCGGGGGCGGGTGCTCGCGGCCAAGGGCATCGTGTTCTTCGGCGTCGCGTTCGTGTTCACGTTCGTGTCGACGCTGATCGTGGCGCTCGCGGACGTCGCGCTGCTCGACGGGGCGCGGACGCCGTCCACCGGCGAGTGGGTCAAGGGGACCTTCGGGGTGTCCCTGTTCATCGCGCTGCTCGGGATGCTGTCGCTGGCAGTCGGGTCGGTCGTACGGCACTCGGCGGGGGCCATCACGATCATGATCGGGCTGGTGCTGGCGCCGCTCGTGCTCGCGCTGTTCATGTTCTCGGAGTCGCTGTCCGGGCTGCGGGACTTCCTCTTCGAGTACTCGATCCCGAATCTGCTGAGCACGTTCTACGCGGAGACGCTGACCGAGTCGGGGCCGTCCGCGTGGGACTCGCTGCTGATCGCCCTCGTGGTGACCGGTGCCGCCTTCGGGGCCGGGTTCGCGTTGCTGGAGAAGCGGGACGTGTGATCAGAAGCGCGGTGCGTTGCGGGACCGTCGTACCCCCGGGGTGCGGCGGTCCCGCGCGTTCCAGCAGGCCTTGTGCCAGTGGCGGCGGTCGTCGACGCCGGCGTGCTGCGGCCAGGCGACGACGTGGGGGACGCCGTCGGGGATCAGCTGGTCGCAGCCGGGGCAGCGGTACGACTTGCCCTGGCTGCTCGCGCCCGCGACATGCCGCACGCTCCACTCCTCGCCGGCCCAGTCCGTCGAGGACTGCCAGCCGCCGTAGCGGCCCGCGCGGTCGTCCTCGGCGCTGTGGCCTGACGGGTCGGTGCCCTTGGGGCGGTTGCGGCGCGGGGACACGGGACACCTCACGGGCTTGTGCAGGGAGCGTGGTTCCGGACCAGCCTACGCGGCGGAATGCGGGGTAGGCGATGAACGGCCAATCCCCACAAGTCCCCCTGGGGTGAGGGGGTTGAGTGGCTCCCCGGAGCCGTTCTCCAGACAATCCGGAAATCTCTTCGCCAGGCCGTGTCCTCGGCACGTGTCAGGCGGTTATGCCGGTGTGGGGGAGCTCCGTGTCGGAGCCAAGGAAGCAGGAAAGTCCATGCGCGTTGGAAGTTTCGTGTTGGCGGCCCAGTTCCCCGGACAGGGGCAGGGGGAGGCGCTGTACCGGGCCGTGCGGTCCGCTGAGGTCGCCGAGGAGGCCGGCCTCGACTCGGTGTGGCTGGCCGAGCATCACTTCGTGCCCTACGGCACGTGTCCCTCGGCCGTCACGCTCGCGGCGCTGCTGCTCGGGCGTACGCGGCGGATCCGGGTCGGTACGGCGGTGAGTGTGCTGCCCAACGTCCATCCCGTCGCGCTCGGGGAGCAGGCCGCGCTGCTGCACCTCACCAGCGGGGGGCGGTTCTCCCTCGGGGTCGGGCGGGGTGGGCCCTGGGTGGACCTGGAGGTGTTCGGGGGCGGGATCGAGGCGTACGAGTCCGGGTTCCCGGAGGGGCTCGATCTGCTGCTGCGGTGGTTGCGGGAGTCCTCGGTGGGGGCGGCGGGGGAGCGGTACCGGTTCCGGGACGTCGCCGTCGTTCCCCGGCCGGTGGAGTGCCTCACGGACGCGGAGGGGCCCGAGGTCGTCGTCGCCTGTACCTCGCCCGCGAGTGTCCGGCTCGCCGCCGAGCGGGGGCTCGCCATGCTCCTCGGGATGCACATCGGGGACGAGGAGAAGGCGGAGATGGTCTCCCTGTGGCGGCGGCACGCGCGCGATGCCGGGCGGTCCCGGGAGGAGGTCGCCACCGCCGGGCACGTCTCCGCGGGCGTCTGCCAGATCGCCGACCGGCGTACCGACGCGGTGGAGACGCTGGTCAAGTCCATGCCGGGGTGGCTTCGGCAGGGGCTCGGTGCGCACGTCACCGTCGACGGGCGGGAACGTGCGATGCGGGATCCCGTCGCCTACACCGAGCTGCTCTGCGGCATCCATCCCGTCGGGACACCGAGGCTGTGCGCGGACCGGCTCGCCGCGACGTCCGAGCGGACCGGGATCACACGGTTCGCGTTGCTCGTCGAGGGGTCGGGGGACCTGGCGGCGACGGAGGAGAACGTGCGGAGGCTGGGGGCGGAGGTGGTGGGGTTGCTGTGAGGGGGGTCGGTGCGGCTGGGTGGGGGGCCGGGGTGGGGGCGTTGTCGCTCACCCGCGCTGGCGGGGTGCCGCTGCGCCCACCCGTGCCGCCCCTAGGCCGTGTTTTAGGTCAGGGTCTTGGTTCACGCTTCACTCTTGTGATGATCACGGTGTGGGGCGTGGGGATCTTTCCGATGAGCAGTGGTCTGTGC
>NZ_JARAYJ010000036.1:0-94448 GCF_033794345.1 Streptomyces niveiscabiei | reverse complement strand
AGTGCGTAGAGATCGGTTCCGTCCAGCATCGTCGTACACCTTCCAGCTCGACTGGGACACGGCCGTGAGGTGGGCCGCCGCCGTCCGAATGCGTGGGCATCGGGCGGGAGTTGAGGGGGAGCAGGGGTGGACGGAGGACGTCAGTGCGCCTCGGCGAGGTGCCTGCGCAGCAGGACGTTCGCGTCGGTGACCGCGCTGTGGTCGTACGTCGAGCGGGCGTTCCGTCTCGCCGTCGCGAGGGACAGGCAGTCGGCGCAGCCGGGGACCGGGGACGGTTCGGGCAACGGGTAGTGCTGGGGTTCCATGGGGTGGCTCCCGGTGTTGGTCGATGCGGTGACCGTAGGGAGGCGGGGAGTTGGGGGGCTATGAACTTGCGTGAGCTTGCGCGGGGTTCACTCGGGTGGGTCAACCTCCCTGGTCAGGGGGTTGATCTCGGGGTTCGTAGAAGTTCGTGCAAGTTTCTGGCTACGGAGGGTTGTTGGGGGCAAGACTGTGCGTCATCGTCAACGTGAGGAGGTCAGCAGTGGCGCTGATCAAGCTGGGCAAGGACCCGGAGAGCAAGAAGGAAGGGTCACCCACCGTCTATCTGGACGACCAGACGGACAACTACGTACTCCAGGGCTGGGAACTGGACCCCGAGCGGCGGCGGCAGATGGACATCCCGGAAGGGGAGACGGCGATCGAGTTCCCCCGCCGTATGATGCAGTTCTTCCCGGAGGTGATCGGCCGTGGCAACGGAACCGACAATTAGGGAACGGCTGTTGGCCTGTACCCGTTCGGCCGTCCACCTGGAGATGCGCGACGGTTACATGGAGTCCGACCCCTCGTTCATCGCCTGGCAGAACGGTGTCCGGGGCGACATCGTCGACAACGACCCTGACTTCCGGCCCTGGTTGAAGCTGATCTCCGACATCGTGGCCAAGGGCGTCGAGGTTCGGCGGGCGCGCATCGTCTCGGAGCCCGTGTCGGACTACATCAGGTTCGAGCACCACGTGACTCCCGCCAACGTGACGGCGGGCGAACAGGTCCGCTGGCTGCCGCGCCGTCGCGCGTCCGCGCTCGCGCTCCCCGGCAACGACTTCTGGATCTTCGACAATAACTCGATGATCTTCAACCACTTCACCGGCGACGGAGAAGTGCCGGACACCGACGACCAGGAATTCACCGATGACCCGGCGGTCGTGAAGTTCTGCGTGGACTCGTTCGAGGCGGTCTGGGCTCTGGGGATCGACCACTCGGAGTACGTCCTGCGTTGACCGGCTCGTCCTCCAGCGTCGCCGAGGCCCGCCGCGCACTCGGCCGGCGCCTGCGCGAGATCCGGAAGGAATCCGGCCTCACAGCGCGGGCGCTGGCCGAGTTGTCCGGCTGGCACGAGTCCAAGTGCAGCAGGATCGAGAACGGCCGGACGATACCGTCCGACGCGGACATCCGTACGTACACGCTGCATTGCGACGCGGAGGACCAGACCGCCGACCTGATCGCCGCCGCGCACGCGGTCGAGGGCATGTACGTCGAGTGGCGCCGCCTCCAACGAGCGGGGCTCCGGCACATCCAGCAGTCCGCTCTGCCGTTGTACGAACGCGCGCGGCGCTTCCGCGCATACGAGTCGGCGGTGCTCCCGGGCCTGCTCCAGTCGGCCGCGTACACCCGCGCGATCCTCAACATCGCGGCGCTCCCCAGTGCGGGCCCCGTAGACACCGACGACATCGACGCGGCCGTAGCTCTCCGCATGGACCGCCAACGCGTCCTGCACTCCGGCGGACGCCGCTTCGTCTTTCTCGTCGAGGAATGGGTCCTGCGCACGGTCATCGGCGATGCGGAGACGATGGCGGGAGCGCTGGGTCACTTGATCTCGGTCGCCGCACTTCCCTCCGTGTCCCTCGGCATCATCCCCATGGGCGTGCCACGGGGCGGGGGTTGGCCGACGGAGTCCTTCCTGATCTTCGACGACACCTTGGTCAAGGTGGAACTGGTCTCGGCGAGGCTGTCGGTGACTCAGCCGAGTGAAGTGGCGGAGTACGCAAGGACGTTCGCGGAGTTGTCGGCGATCGCGGTGCGGGGGGCGGGGGCAAGGGGGTTGATCACGGCGGCTATTGACGCACTTGGGTGAGGAAGCGGGCCCAGGCGGAGTGGGGGAAGGTGAGGTGGGGGGTGGTGGGGGTTTTGGAGTCGCGGATGTGGATGGTGGTGGGGGCGGGGGCTATTTCGAGGCAGTTGGAGGTCTCCGCGCTGTAGGAGGACTTCCGCCAGGTGAGGGTGCGCACGCTGATTCCTTTCACAGGTCCTGGATGAGGCGGTGGACGAAGTCGCGAGTCCGGGCCGGGTCGAGAGCGCAGGCTTCCATACGGTCCAGGAGGTTTCGGTACTTCGCCAACTGAGCCTGGGCATCCAGGAATTCGCAACCCTCGTGGTACGTGTCCACCTGGACCGTGTCGAGTTGGGGCACCGAGCCGAGGGCGTAGTCGAAGGGCTGGCCGTTGCCGGGGAAGTGCCGCGTGGCGAAGGGGATGACGAGCACGGTGACGTTGTCCCGTTCGCTCATCTCGATGATGTGGGCCAGTTGGGCGCGAGCGACGTCCGGGCCGCCGTACTGCATCCGCAGGGCCGCCTCGTGGATCACCGCCGTGTAAGGGAGTCCCCCGGAGCGGTGGAGAACCTCCTGGCGCTTGATGCGATAGGAGAGGCGGTGTTCGAGTTCGTAGGGGAGGAACGGTGTGGCGGCATCCTCGAAGATCGCCCTGGCGTGCGCGGCGGTCTGGAGCAGCGCGGGGATGTGGAGAGCGATGGCCACCCGCAACGCGCTTGCGTGGTGCTCCAGTTCCGCGAGGTCGACCAGCCCGACAGGCAGATGCTCCCGATAGTCGTCCCACCACCCCCGAACCCGCCCGCCCGTCATCGCCGCGAGCGCCTCGACCAGCTTCTCGTCGGCGCAGCTGTACGCGCGGGCCAGCGTGCGTACCCGGTCCGCGCCGACCGCGTACCGGCCCGTCTCGATGCCGCTTATCTGCGCCTGCTTGAGGCCGAGGAGTTCCGCGGCGGCGGTCGCCGTGAGGCCCGAATGCTCCCGCAGTTTCCGGAGTTCGGCGCCGAGGCGCTGCTGGCGCAGGCTGGGCGGAGAGGTGGGCGGCACTGTCCTTCTCTCGTCAGGGGCACGCCCCGCGTGTCACTCACGCGAGGGAATCGTGAACCATTATTCCAGTTCGTCGTTAACTATCACATCGACGCCTCTAAGGTGTTCCACGTACCGCCGCCCAACTGTCCCACCTTTGCACGGCAGTTGAGCCAATACGTCCCCTTCCTCCCGGAGTTCACCCATGAGCACCGTACCCAACCCCGACACCTGGACCTACTCCCTCCGCCTCCCCCACGACCCCCGAGCCTCCCGCATCGCCCGCATGACCGTACGCGCCGCCCTCACCGCCTACGCGATGCACGAACTCCTGTACCCCGTCGAACTGTTGACCTCCGAGCTGGTCACCAACACGTACCGTCACACCAAGGGCCCCGCCTCGGTACGGCTGACCGCCCCCGGCAACGGCGGCCTCCGCGTGGGTATTTGGGACACCCACCCCCACATCCCGGACCCCTTCGCGCACCCCACGGCCGGCCGCACCCCGATGCCCCCGGCGAACAAGGAGGGCGGTCGAGGACTCTGCCTCGTCCAGGAGTACGCGTACGCCTGGGGCGGCTGGCCCCTCCAGGACGACCCCGGCAGCCCGGTCACCGGCAAACTCCTCTGGTTCGAGGTCCGCCCCACTACCCTCGCGGCATGATCCTTACGCCCCTCCCGCTCACGCCGGACCACGACATCCCGGCACCCGTACTCACCGAACTGACCGCCCTGTACGCCGCGAACGAGACGTTCCTCGCGTTGAGCGGCGACTTCCCGGACCCGGCGAACGTCCGCCCGGAGCAGATCGCGAAGGAACTGGCCGACGAACTCGCGAACCCGCACGCCGAGGTCCTGCTCGCGAGGAGTGAGGGCCAACTCGCCGGTATGGCGGTCACGTTGGCGCACCACCCCGACCCGTCGGACCCGGACCCCTGGATCGGCCTCCTGATGGTGAGCGAACACCGCAAGGGCCACGGCCGCCGCATCGCGGAAGCGGTGGAGGACACATTCCGGGAGGCGGGCCGAACGGCAGTTCGCCTGGCGGTGCTCGACAACAACCCCCAGGGCATGGCCTTTTGGACGGCCCTCGGCTACGAACTCATCGACCGCCGCAGAGACCGCCAACTCCAGCGCCCGTGCGCGGTGTTGCGGAAGCCGCTGGTCAAATAGCGGGCTTGGACTTCCCGTACACCCACTGCTCCCACACGCCGTCCCAGTCCTCATCCGGCGCCAGCTTCTCCAGGTACGCCTTCAACTGCCCCGCGTCGACGACGAGATGACGATGCTCGCGGGTCCACCCCTGCAAGAAGTCGTAGAACCCGTCGTCCCCGAGGATCTGCCGTATCCGGTGGACGACCATCGCGCCCCGCATATAGACGGGCGGATCGGAGATCTGCTCGGCCCCCGGCGGATCACCCGGCGCGAACGCCCACACCGCCTCGTTGGCCTCGGCGTCGTCGTAGTAGTCCCCGGCGTACACGGCGTCGAAGATCTCCTGAGCGGAGTCCCCGTCGTGGTCCTCGGACCACAGCCACTCGGCGTACGTCGCGAACCCCTCGTTGAGCCACATGTCGCGCCAGGTCCGGGGCGTCACCGAGTCCCCGAACCACTGATGGGCCAACTCATGGACGAGCAGGGAGAGTTCAGGTGCCCCGGGAAAGAAGGGCCGGTTCTGCGTCTCCAGCGCGTACCCGGCGTCACCGGTCCGCCCGACGACCACCCCGGCCGAACGGAAGGGGTAGGGCCCGAAGTTGTACGCGGCCCAGTCGAGAACATCCCCAAGCCGCCCCACAACCGCGCGACTTGCGGCCACCTGAGTCGTGTCGACGGCCGAATACACCGGAAGCCCGTCGACAGCCGTACGCCGCACCTCGAACTTCCCCACCGCCAGCATCGCGAGATAGCTCGCCATCGGCTCCCCGGTACGCCAGGCGAACGTACGCCGCCCCGCGCCGGCGGCCTTCTCGCTCACCAACTCCCCGTTGGACACGGCCGTCAGCCCCTCCGGCACCGTCACTCTCAGGTCGTACGTCGCCTTGTCGGAGGGGTGATGGCTGCCGGGGAACCAGGCCATCGACCCCACGGGTTCCCCGAGCGCGACCGCCCCGTCGGCCGTGGGGAGCCAGCCCTCCTCGGACCCGTCGGGGTCGGTGATCGTCTGCGGCGTACCGGAGTAGCGGACGGTCGTCCGGAAGACCTTGCCCTCGGAGAGGCCGCTCGCGGGGCGGACCGTCAGCTCCTGCCCGGAGCGACTCGTCTTCGCCGGTTCCCCGTCGACGGTGACCTTCTCGACGTCCAGACCGGTCAAGTCGAGGTGGTACGAGGTGAGTTGCCGCGTCGCGCGCGCCGTGATCACCGCCGTGCCGGTGAGACGGCGGGTCCCGGGGGCGTAGTCGAGCGTCAGGTCGTAGTGCGTGACGTCGTACCCGCCGTTCCCCGCCTTCGGGAAGTACGGGTCCCCGACACCGGCCGCACCCTCGCCGGCGTCGTCACTCTGAGAGCTGCACCCCGCCAGGAGCAGGAGTACGGCTACGGCGGCGGCGCGGGTTCGTCGGGACATGTCGGAGATCCTAGGGCGCGGTCATGACACCATCGGGGCGTGCTCGACATCGGCTATGCCCTCTCCAACCGCTTCCCGGACCCGCCGCAGACGGACTACCGGCGCGCGGACGTCCGCGCCCTGCGCCACGACCTGTTCTGCGGTGACGTGTACCTCGCGGACACGAAGGCCGACCGCGAGGTGTCCACGGCGTGGGGGTGGGTGCCGGTGCTCGACTTCGCGTGGGCGCTGTGCGACATCGTCGAGCGGATCGACCGGGACCCGGCGGGGTCCCGCGCCTCCCGGCCGCAGTACGCGGAACTGGACTTCACCGAGTCGACCGACCGGATGCTCTTCGCGCGGCGGTTCGGGTGGGTGGACATCGAGGCGGACTGGATGCGGGCGGAGGAGGAACCGCTGACGTTCTCCCACAGCGAGCTGCGGCGCGAGGCCCGTGACTTCCTCCACGACCTGATCGCCGACCTGACGGACCTGCACGAGGACCTGGGCGAGAACCCGGCGATCTGGACGCTCCAGGCGAAGTTCCCCCGGGTGAGCTGACCCCTGCGGGGGCGGGGCCGGGCGCGGCGGAACGTGCCGGGCGAGGCCGTCGGCGGTTGAGGTGCCGTGCGGCTGCGATGCCGTGGCGGCCGGTCGCGCCCACGCGGCGGAGCCGCGGATCGCCCCAGCCCCGCGCCCCAGCCCCGCGCCCCCGGCCCGGCCTCAGCCCCACGCCCCCGGCCCGGCCTCAGCCCCACGCCCCCGGCCCGGTACCGGCGCCCCGGCCCGTGCCACCGACGCCCCCGCCCTCAACGCCCCGCGCCCCTGAACGACGCGCCGCTGAAGAACCCGGCATCAGCCACTCCGCACTGCCCGTCACACCCCCGACGCCCCCGCCGGCGCACCTCCCGCCCAGAACGTCGCCCCGCCCAGCAGCCACAGCTCCGTCAGCGCCGTCCCCGGCGGCAGGTAGCCCTGCGACAGTGCCCCGTACCCCGTGTTCAGCCTCGGTGCCGACAGGCCCAGCAGCGCCATCACGTCGTAGTGCTGCGCGTCCGCGAACACGTACCGCCCGTCCTTGCCGTCCTCCCGCGCGAGCGGCACGCAGCGCAGCACGGACTCCAGCGCCGGGATGTCGAGGGGCGCGGCGGCGAAGGGGAGGAACGCGGTGGGGGCGGCGCCGAGCGGCTCGGGCCAGTCCGGTGCCGGGCCCGAGGACCACGTCTCGGCGGGCCGCTCCGCGCTGAAGTACCCCGGCCACGAGTCGTAGACGTGCCGCAGCTCGCCGTCGTCGTACACCTGCATGACCAGTACGTCCGAGTCGAAGACGTACATGCCCAGCGTCGGGACGGACAGGCGGCGGCTCACCGCTTCCGCGAGGGTCAGCGCCTCCGTCTCCTCAGCGGGATGGATCACGGTGTGCCGGGGGCCCACCGCGAGTGCGTACCCGCGTATCGCGGGGCGGCCCGCCGCCGTCTCCTCGGAGAGCAGCGGCACCACTTCCTGGCACGGCCGCGCCACCAGTACGTTCCCGTAAAACGTGCCCATCGGTCACTCCTCCACCCTGATCCCCAGTTCCCCCGCCAGCACCGGTGCGAGGTCGAGCAGCTGTGCCGTACTGATGACGGCACCGCGCAGTCGGTCCACACCGGCGGTGATGCCCAGTTCGACCGCTCCCCTCAGATCGACGTCCGACAGGGTCGCCGCGCTGAAGTCCGCGCCCTTGAGCGCGCAGTCGACGAACTCCACCCGTTCCATACGCGCGCCCGCGAAGTCCGGTTCGACGAGAACGCAGTTTTCGAAAACGACATCCTTGAGGCGGGCCTGCCGGAGGTTCAGACAGTCGATCTTTCCGCCCCGCACGACGACCCTCTCCAGCACGCTCCCGAACATCTGCGTGCCGCCCAGGCGGGCGTCGGTCACCTCCACGTCCCGCAGCGTCGCGTCCGCCAGGTCCGTCCCCACCCCGCGCGGCGCGGTCAGCCGGGAGTCCAGGAAGCGGGCGTTCCTCAGCCGCGTCTCGTCCAGCGCGCACCCCGTCAGCGCGCAGTCCATGAACGTCGACCCCGCGCCGTCCTGCCCCGCGAGGTCCAGCTCCTTTAGCTCCACCCCGTCGTAATCCCCGTCCGGCTCCACCTCCCCGCCCTCGAACCCCCGCAGCTCCGGCAGCCTCACCTCGGGCCGCCGAGCCCCCTTGACCCCGCCCCGCCTGCCGTCGCTGCCACGTCCGTTGCTCGCCATGCCCCCATCCTGCACCCCGCCACTGACAACGGCCCTGACCTGTGGATAACTCCGGAACCAGCGCCTCCGGCCCCAAGCTCCTTGACCTCAAGCGAGGTTGAGGCCGAAGGCTGGGACGCCTGACCGGTACGACAACAACACCGGCCACCCGGCATTCCCAGGGGGACCCATGCACGCCATCCGCCTCCACGCCTTCGGCCCCGCCGAGAACCTCACCTACGAGCAGACCGACGACCCCCACCCCGCCCCCGGTCAGGTCCGCATCGCCGTACGCGCCTCAGGCGTCCACCTCCTGGACACGGCCCTGAGACAGGGCGTCCAGGGCCCGGCCCCCACCCCCACCGCCCTCCCGACGATCCCCGGCCGCGAGGTCGCCGGCACGGTCGAGTCCCTCGGCGAGGGCGTGGACAGAACCTGGCTCGGCCGCCGGGTGGTCGCCCACCTCGGCTTCGCCCCCGGCGGCTACGCCGAACTCGCCGTCACGGACGCGACCCGCCTCCACGAGATCCCCGACCCCCTCGACGAAGCCCAGGCCGTAGCCATGATCGGCACCGGCCGCACAGCCCTCGGCATCCTCCAGTTCGCCACCCTCACCCCCGCCTCGATCGCCATCATTCCGGCAGCGGCGGGCGGAATCGGCACCCTCCTGGTTCAGTACGCCAAACACCGGGGCGCCACGGTCATAGCCCTGGCAGGCGGCCCGGCGAAGACCGCGCAGGCGCGCGCGAACGGCGCCGACCTCTCCCTCGACTACACCACCCCCGACTGGCCCCACCACCTCCGCACCTACCTGGGCCCCCGCCGCGCCACGATCGTCCTCGACGGCGTAGGCGGCGAAGCGGCCCGCGAATCGACCGCCCTCCTGACCCCCACCGGCCAACACCTCATCTTCGGCTGGTCCTCCCAGGGCGTCACCAACGGCACCGCCTACGAGGTGCCGGGCCTGTCCCAACACGTCCTCGGCCCCGTCATGTTCGAGAAAACCCCCCTCCGCACACTGGAGACCCAAGCCCTGACAGAGGCCGCGACCGGCACCCTCACACCAGCCGTCCACCGCTTCCCCCTCGCGAAGGCCGCAGCCGCCCACCGAGCCCTGGAAACCCGAAGGACCACCGGAAAGGTGGTCCTGGAACCGTGACCCCGCGCGCGGGTCGGACCCCCGAAGGCCCACCCGCGCGCGGGACGCTCACTTCACGACCGCCTTGGTCGCCGCACTCACCGCCGCACCGTCCTTGTGCCCGGCCCGCCGGGCCGTCACCCGCACGGTGATCCTCTGGCCCTTCTGCGCGGCCTTGAGCACCAGCGACGCCTTGGTGGCCCCGGAGATCGCCTTCCCTCCGGCGTACCACTGGTACGCGTATGACCCAGCCGCCGGACTCCACACACCGGCCCCGGCCGTCAGCGTCCGTCCCACCTTGGCCGTCCCGCTGATCGTGGGCGCCTTGGTGGCCCGGGGCGCGTCCCCGACGGCGACGGTCACGGCGGGAGAGGACGCCGTTCCGTTCGCCCATCCCGCGCGCACGGCCGTGACGGTCAGCCCGAGCTTCTTGCCACGCAGGGCGGCAGGCACGCCGTACGAGGCCCCCGTGGCGCCGGAGATCGCCTTCCCGTCGGCTGTCCACTGGTACCGGTACGAGCCCGCAGCAGGGCTCCACACCCCGGCGCCGGCCTTGACCACGGCCCCCACCTTGACCGCCCCGACGATCGCGGGCGCCTTGGCCGCCTTCAGCGCGTCCCCGCGGGCGACGACCACAGCGGCGGACTCCGCCGACCCACTGCCCCACCCGCTGCGCGCGGCCGTGACGGTGACCCCGAGCCGCTTGCCGAGCAACTCGGCAGGCACCACGTACGACGCGCCGGTCGCCCCGCTGACCGGCGAGCCGTCGGCGGTCCACCGGTACGTGTACGACGCCGGCACCGCCGACCAGGACCCGGTCCCGGCGGTCAGCGTGGCACCGACCTTCGGGGCGCCGGTGATCACGGGGGCGGCGGTGCCGGTGAGTTGGGGCTGGGTGACGGTGAAGGAGCCGCGCGAGTACTCGATGCCGGGAGTTCTGACGCTGACGCTCCACACCCCAGGCTCGGCGTCGGTCAGGTCGACGACCGCGGTCACGGACCGGTGATCGGGGGCGACCCGCGTCGCGGTGGCGGTGATGGTCCGGCCACCGCGGTAGAGCTGCACCTCGGTCTCAGGGCTGAGCGCGGTACCGGTGACTGTGAGGGTGGCCTTGCCGCCCCCGGGCGCGGTGGTCGGGGTCACCTGGCCGACGGTGAGCCTGTCGGGTCCGCATGGGGTGGACTTGCAGACGAGCCGGGTGCCGAAGGTGGCGGTGGAGGCGGTCTTCGGCAGGCCGAGCACGAGCACGCTCGGCTCGTCGGTGAGGGACGACATGCCGTTCACCGCGCACTCCCCGCCCGACGGGTAGTAGTGGATGCAGCCGTCGGCCCAGGAAGACCTGGTGTAGAGGGCGAACATCGCCGCGTCCGGAGCTTCCGTGCTCTCCATGTCGAACCGGTCGAAACGGCCGGTCGGCAGAGCCGCGCAGACGGCTGTGTGCTGCTCGTCGAGCGTCCCGGTGACCGGTCCGTACCCGTACGCCACCGACGGCACGCGCGTGCACTCGGGAGCCGGCCCGTCGGCCGTTGCGATGCGCAGGGCATCGAGGTGGTACTCGGGTGCGGCCTTGGACGTGGTCCTGACCTGGGTCAGGACCTGGTAGGAGGTGGAGCCGGTGACGGCGCAGGGCGCGCTGCTGAACGGGCACGCGGAGGTGCCGTCGGACTTCAGGACGCGCTTGATCGTGGTGCCGAGGGAGTCCCGGACGAACACGTGGATGACGTCGGTGGATGCGCCGGTCGTGATCTGACGGCAGCTCAGGGTGCCGGGCCCGGCGTAGGAACTGGTGACGGACGGCCCGCCCGCCTTGTTCGCCGGGGCACTCGTACAACCCGCCGAGGCGGCGGTGGCGGTGACGTCGCGTCGGGTCAGCGTGTAGTCGGCCGTCTTGTCGGAGCCGGTGACCAGGACGGTGTGCGCGAGGCCAGGCGTGAGCGGACAGACGATCCAGCTGCCGGCTCCCGAGGTCTGGGCGCAGATCCGCTTGCCGGTGCTGTCCAGGACTGAGAACCGTGCTGCGAGGTCACCGGCCAGCTGGAAGACCTCGCCACCAGTGTGAGCGTCCGCCGGAATGCTCAGACACTGCGAGAAGACGCCGTTACCCAAGGTGAAGGCGGCTTTGGCACCGTCGGCGGCGAAATTCCCCGACGGCAGGACGGGACAGTCGCTCGTCACGTCGGTGCGGTGCAGAGCCACTCCGTACGGTCCGGTCTTGCGACTGGACCTGTCCGAAGCGTGTGCCAGCGCGCGATAGGGAGCAGTCCCCGTCAACACACAAGACCCGTCACCCGCCAGTTCGGAGTCGTCGCACTGCACCACCCCGGCACTGTCGACAACCTCGACCCCCGCCCGCAGCTTCTCCGACGGCCCCAGCGGCGTCAGCGCCGCCACGGAGGCCCCCTCGGGCGCGTCGAGGGTCAGGCAGTCGTACTGGCCCGGGGACGTCAACTCGCCCTGGAACAGCCCCATCGGCACCGCCACGCACCCGGCGCCGGACGCCCGGTCGAGGGCGATCAGCGCCTCGCGGTCGGAGTGGTACGGGTAGGCGCCGTCGAGGACGGCGGTGTACGTCCCGGCCCGAGGCACCTCGCAGACCTCGCCGTACGCCTTGCAGACGGTCTTCCCTGCCGCATCGTGCACGGTGACGAGGCCGACCTCACCGCCCTCGTCCACGGACCGCAGTGTGTACGGACCTGCCCGGTCGGCCGTGAACGTGTGGCATGGTACGGAGCCGGACTCCAGCCCGGTGAGCGGTCCGAAGGGACGTACGGGAGTGGGCACGCACCCTTGAGGGTCGTTCAGGCGCCGTGCCTTGACCGCGTACTCGGCGGGGAAGCCGCGCTCCGCGTAGGAGATCCGCGACAGCACCCGGTAAGGCCCGTCGCCGGGCAGGACGCAGCTCGTCTCGTCGTCCTCGGAGAACTGCGGACAGACGCGCGCGCCGGTCTCGTCGGTGATCCACGCGAGGGAGCTGCCGTAGTACCGGGAGCCCGAGGTGAGCCGGATCCGCTCACCCGGCGCCGCGTCGAACGGGTGGCAGTCGACCTCCAGCGCGCTCGCCGTCGTCGTCCCCGGGTCCGGCTGGTCCCAGCGGGTGCTCACCGGGTCCGCGCACCCGCGCGTGCCGCCGAGCGGGACCACGGAGGCGGTCGTCTCGTCCCTCTCCCAGCCCCGGTTGGTGAGCGTCAGCGTGTACGCACCCGCCGTCGGCAGCGTGCACATGCCGTTCGTTGCGTACGAGTCGCCGGAGCAGTCCACCGCGCTGTCGTCGGGGCCGGTCACACTCAGGTCGGCGCGCCCGCTCTTCGGCACCAGAAACATTCCGGCGGCCTCGGCCGTGAACCTGAAGCACGCCGAACCGTCCGGTTCCAGCGTCGCCTTCGCCACCGCCTTCCCCGGGTCCCCGAACCCGGCGACTTCCAGCGGCGCGCACTCCGCACCCCCGGGATCGGCCTGCGCGGCCCCCGCCGCGCTCACGCTCACCAGCGAGGCGAGCAACGGCACGACGGCGAACAACCCCACCGTCCGCCGTCTTCTGACACCCACACCCCTCAACGCATCCCCCCTGGGATCGTGCTCGGTCGTTGAGGCGAATCGTCGCACACAGGTACGACACAGCTTCGGAGTTATCCACAGGCCCCCGAAACCCCCAGCTCAGCTGGTCGAGAACTCTGGCTCAGCCGCTCGGAAACCTGTACCCGGCCCGCAGCGCCCCCCTTCACCCCCGCCCCGCCACCACATCCGCCACCCGGGCCAGCCGCGAGGAGCCCGCCCCCGCGCGCATCTCCCGCTCTCTCCGGTCCGCCGCCCGGTACACCGCGTACAGCCCCCGGACCCCCACCCACCGCAACGGTTCCGGCTCCCACTTCCGGACCCGGTGCCCCACCCACGGCAGGCGGCTCAGCTCGCCGTCGCCGCCGAGGACCAGCTCCGTCAGGGTGCGGCCGGCGAGGTTGGCCGTAGCGACGCCGGAGCCGACGTAGCCGCCCGCCCAGCCGAGGCCGGAGGCGGGGTCGAGGGTGGCTGTGGCGCACCAGTCGCGGGGGACGCCGAGGACGCCGGACCAGGCGTGGTCGACGCGGACAGTGCGCAGGGCGGGGAAGAAGTCGGTGAGGACCGCGCGCAGGGCGTCGACCGTGGCCTCGGGGGTGCGGCCGTCCGCGTCCGTGCGCGAGCCGAAGCGGTACGGGACACCCCGCCCGCCCAGGGCGATCCGCCCGTCGGCGGTGCGCTGCGCGTACATGTACGCGTGCGCCATGTCGCCCAGCGTCTCGCGCGCGTGCCAGCCGATCTCCTCCCAGAGGGCGTCGCTCAGCGGCTCAGTGGTGATCATCGAGGAGTTCATCGGCAGCCAGGTGCGCCGCTGCCCCTTCAGCTCGGACGTGAACCCTTCGGTGCACCGCAGGACGTACGGCGCGCGCACGGTGCCGTACGCGGTGACCGCCCGCCCGGGACGGATCTCCGTCACCGCCGTCCCCTCGTGGACGCTCACGCCGAGCCGTACGACGGCTTCCAGGAGCCCCGTCAGCAGCTTGACGGGGTGCACGCGCGCGCCGTGCGGCGTCCACGTGGACCCCAGCGTGTCGACGATACGGACCCGTTCCGACGTCTCGGCGGGCCCGTACAGCTCGCGGTCCGTCTCGCCGTACGCCACCTCGTGCTCGTGGAACGCGCGCAGGCGCGCGAGCTGCGCGGGTGTACGGGCGACCTCCAGGACGCCGCCTTGGTGGACGTCCGCGTCGATCCCCTCGGCCCGGGTGACCGCGACGACCTCGGCGACGGTGTCGTTCATGGCCCGCTGGAGCCGTACGGCGGCCTCGTGGCCGTGCACGCGCGCGTACCGGTCGCGTCCGGCGATCCCGTTGTACAGCCAGCCGCCGTTGCGCCCGGAGGCGCCGTACCCGCAGAACGCGCGCTCCAGGACGGTGACCGCGAGGGAGGGGTCGGCCTTCTTGAGGTAGTAGGCCGTCCACAGGCCGGTGTATCCGCCGCCGACGATCACGACGTCGGCGGTCGCGTCCCCGGGCAGCGGATCGCGCTCCCTGGGGAGGCCGTTTCCCGCCCACCAGAAGGAGACACCGCCGTTCGCGAAAGCACCCATGCGCGGACGTTAGCCCGTACGGGTGAGGGCTGTCCCCTTCGGATTTCGTCGTCCCCGGGTCAGCGGATACGCCGCGAGCCCCAGCAGGACGGCGATGAAGTGGCCGAGATCGGTGAACGTCGGCGTGACCGTCAGGGGCGCCGCGAAGAACACCAGGAGCCCCGCCGCCCAGACGTACCGCCACGGCGCGCGCAGGCGGTACGTCAGGACCGCGGCGACCCCGGCCAGCGCGTAACTCACCCCCACGTCCAGCGTGTTCATCGCCGACCTCGGCGCGACCCCCTGCTCGATGGCGACCAGCAGCGCCCCCTCGCTGATGAGCGTCGCCAGCACGTGCGCGCCGGCCGCGACGGCCAGCCAGCGCGCGGTCCCCAGCCAGCGCTCCACCGGCGCGTGGATCACCGAGTACAGCGCCGCGTACGGCAGCCAGTACCCGCCGTCCAGCCACATCGCGCTCGCGACCAGTACGCGCACGGGGTTGTCCGACAGCTCGTGCAGGTTCGTCGACCGCTGTCGCAGGAACTCCTCCTCGAACTGCGGCGACATGCGGTGCGCGGCGGCAGTCGTGAACAGCAGGATCCCCAGCCAGACGTAGGTCCCGGGGGAGCGCCGGACGTACCTCCGGACCGCCTGTGGCCCGCGCTTAATTCGCATGAGCGGATGCACGCGGTTCAGTATCGTCCGAGAGGTGATCGACATTCCGCACGGATTGGTGAAGTCTCAGCAAAGGGCCAACGGGGAGGCGGGGATCGCTTTCCTGGACGGGCTGCCGGCGCTCGCGCAGGAGTTCCTCACGCGCTGGGACCTGCGGCTCGACGGGCCGCCGATGCACGGCATGTGCGCGCTGGTCCTGCCCGTCGTCCGTACGGACGGCCTGCGCGCCGTCCTGAAACTCCAGCTCCTCGACGAGGAGAGCGAGGGCGAGGCGGTCGCCCTGCGGCTGTGGGACGGCGACGGAGCGGTGCGCCTCCTCGACCTCGACGACGCCACCGGGACGATGCTCCTCGAACGGCTCGACCCCGAGCGCATGCTCGCGCGCGTGGCCGACGTCCACACCTCCGTCGAGGTCATCACCGGCCTGCTCGCCCACCTCACCGCCGGGCCCGCGCCGCAGGGCATGCGGCGGCTCGCCGACATCGCCGCGTCCATGCTGGAGCGCACGCCGGCCGCGCTGGCCCGCATCCCCGACCCCGAGCACCGCCGTATCGTCGCCGACTGCGCCTCCGCCGTCGCCGAGGTCGTCGACGAGCCCGGCGACCGGCTCCTGCACTGGGACCTCCACGACGAGAACGTCCTCGCCGCCGACCGCGCGCCCTGGCTCGCCATCGACCCCAAGCCCCTCGCCGGCGACCCCGGCTACGACCTCTGGCCCGCCATTGCCAACCGCTTCGACGCGGACGACATCCGCTGGCGCTTCGACGCGATGACCTCCGGCCTCGGCCTGGACCGCGCCCGAGCCCGGGCCTGGACCCTGGGCCGCCTCCTGGAGAACTCCCTCTGGAACGTCGAGGACGGCGAACCCCTCGACGAGGAGGACCTGGAAATCGCACGGCGACTGAGGAACGCCTGAAGGGGCGGCACGAGAGGCGAGGAGGATTCGGAAATTGCCCAATGACTCGGGAACTCCCGGCGAATCCGGCACGTTGGACCCGACAACAGCCCGATCCTTGGCATCGAGAACAGAGCGACAGACCTTCCTCCCCGGCCTGCTCCTGGCCCGCCGCTTCTACACCGAGGCCGTCCGCCCCCTCCTCCCCGGCCTCCCCCACTCGGCCGCCCGCATCGGCCCCGGCTCCGAGGTCCTCGGCTACGACACACCCCGCTCCGCCGACCACGAGTGGGGACCGCGCCTCCAGCTCTTCGTACACGACGACGACCCCGCGGCCCACGACGCCCTGAGCGCCCACCTCGCGGAGAACCTTCCGAAGTCCTTCCTCGGCCACCCCACCCACTTCGCCCCCACTGGCACCGACGGCGACCGCGACATCCGCGTCATGACCCCGACCGACGGCCCCGTCCACCACCGCGTCGAGATCACCACCCTCCCCGCCTGGCTCACCCGCACCCTCGGCTTCGACCCCACGAGGGGCGTCACCCCGGCGAGCTGGCTCACGACCCCGACGCAGCGCCTGGCCGAGGTCACGGCCGGCGAGGTCTTCCACGACGGCCTCGACACCCTCGTACCCACCCGCGAGGCCCTCTCCTGGTACCCGCCGGACATCTGGCGCCACGTCCTGGCCGCGCAATGGCAACGCGTCGCACAGGAAGAGGCGTTCGTGGCCCGCAGCGGCGAGGCGGGTGACGAACTGGGCTCCGCCGTCACCGCCGCCCGCCTGGTCCGCGACCTGATGCGGCTCTGCCTCCTGATGGACCGCCGCTATCCCCCGTACGGCAAATGGCTCGGCACCGCCTTCTCCCGCACCCCCCTCGGCGCCCGCCTCACCCCCGTACTCCGAGCCGCCCTGACCGCCCCCGACTGGCCCACCCGGGAAGCCCGGCTGGCGCACGCGTACGAGGAGATCGCCGCCGCGCACAACACGCTCGGCCTCACGGCCCCCCTCGACCCCGCCACCCGCCCGTACCACTCCCGCCCCTACCGAGTCCTCCGCGCCGACCGCTTCGCCGAGGCCCTCGCGGCGACCGTCACCGACCCCGCGATCCGCGCGCTGCCGCTGCTGGGCGCGATCGACCAGCACGTCGACAACGCGGACGCGCTGAACATGCCGAAGGCCCAGCTCAGCGCGGTACTGAACCGGGCCTCCGAGGGCTAGCGCCGGCAGCACCCCGCGTTCGGTCAGCGGTTCAGCGCCGCGAGTTCCTTGGCCGCCTCGGTCAGGTCCTTCGCGGTGTCGATGGCCCGCCAGTAGGCGCCCTGGGGCAACGGGAACCCGGCCAGTCGCAGTTCCCGCGCGAGCTGGGGGAACGTACTGCGCTCGTGGTCCCCGCGCTCCGGCAGGAGCCCCGCGAACTCGGGCGAGAAGACGTACACGCCCGCGTTGATCTCGAACGTCGAGGGCGGGGACTCTATGAAGTCGGTGACGTGGCCGAACCCGTCGGTCTGGACGGCGCCCCAGGGGATGCGGGGGCGGGCGAGGGCGATCGTGGCCACGGCGTCGCGCTCGGTGTGGAAGTCGGCCATCTCCCGCAGCGAGAACCGGGTCCAGATGTCCCCGTTGGTGGCGTACCAGGACCGGTCGGGATGCGGCAGCCGAGCCGCGGCGTACCGCAGCCCGCCGCCCCGCCCGAGCGGCTCGGGCTCGACGACGGTGGTGACGGAGACCGGCAGGTCCGTCTCGTCCAGCCACTTCTGGAGGACGTCCGCGAGGTGCCCGCAGGAGACGACGACGTCGGTCACCCCCTCCTCCGCGAGCCAGTTCAGCTGGTGCCCGATGATCGGCGTCCCCGTCCCCGGGATCT
The DNA here is from genome assembly GCF_033794345.1 of Streptomyces niveiscabiei. Taxonomy (NCBI): domain Bacteria; kingdom Bacillati; phylum Actinomycetota; class Actinomycetes; order Kitasatosporales; family Streptomycetaceae; genus Streptomyces; species Streptomyces niveiscabiei. The sequence continues at coordinate 76,921 of NZ_JARAYJ010000036.1, read as the reverse complement.
CGACCATCGGCTTCGGCCGGTCATCGGTGTACGGGCGCAGACGTGAGCCCTGGCCCCCGGCGAGGATGACGGCTTGCGTGGGCCGCGACGCGGCGTGCGGGTCGGTCATGACCGCACTGTACGAGACGGGGGTGAAGGGGAGACCGGGAAGGGGCTCCTACGTGGGAATTCTCGCGCACGACCCGGCACGCCGGACCTCGCACCGCCGGGCCTCGCACCGCCGGGCCCCGCACGCCGGGACCCCGGCGCCGGGCCGCTCGCTCCCGGCCTCTCGCACGGCGCCTGCGCCGGACCCGGGCGCCGGTGCCATGACGCCGGGCGTCCCGCGCCGACGCCCCCTGTCGGCCCCCTCACACGCGCCAGGCCCCGGGGATCGCCGTGATCCCCGGGGCCAGGTGGCGGTACGCGACCGGGTCAGCTCGTGTGCGCCGCGAGGACGCCGGACGCGAAGGACGTGTCGCAGACGGGGCGGGAGAAGGACTGGGCGCGGCTGGGGCCGTACACACGCACGGCGGCGCGGCCCAGCGCCCGCGCGATGGACGCGCAGTGCTTCGCGAGGGCCGGCTTGCCGTTGACCGCCTGCTGGAGGTGGGTCAGGGCGATGCCGGGGTCCTTCTGCTGGAGCTCCGTGAGGAGCTGGTCCCGCAGGACGTCCTGCGGTGCGCGGGCGACGCTGCCGTGGCCGGTGCGGGGCGCGGAGACGTCGGACGCGGTCAGCACCGAATCCGACGGGTTTCCGGTCCAGTTGACCCGGGTCACCGCGAGGGTCCCGGAGAGCACCATGACGACAGGCAGGACAAGGGCGAGGGAGCGACCGATCCGGCGGGCGGGACCCCTGCCGCCGCGTCGCGTCCGCGTGGTGGTGTGCTCCACGGAGCGCTTCGAGTGCTTCACGCGAGTGATGGTAGCGCCCAGTAATGATTTGGAGACATTTAGTCACTCGGATGGGGGACGATGAAGTGGCGGTTATTGGGTAGTGGGTTGACGCGAGCGCCCGAAAAGTCGGGAGTGCCGGGGATTTTCAGGGGGACGCAGAGGGACCCCGCGGCCTCTCGGCCACGGGGTCCTTCTCACATCTCGCGTCAGTCCGACAGGCGCGCGCCCGTCGAGGTGGAGAAGACGTGGGTCTCGCCCGCGCGCGGGACGACGGAGAGGGTGGAGCCCTTCTCCGGGACGGCACGGCCGCTGACGCGGACGACGAGGTCCTTGGACTCCTCGCCGACCTTGGCGGTGCCGTAGACGTACGCGTCGGCGCCGAGCTCCTCGACCACGTTCACGGTGACGACGAGGCCCTTGTCCGTCTCGGTCGCGACCTCGAAGTGCTCGGGGCGGACACCGACGGTGACCGTCTTGTCGGTGGTCGCGGAGAGCGCGTCGCGCTGGACCGGGACGACCGCGTTGCCGAACTTCACACCGCCGTCGGCGATCGGGACCTCGACGAGGTTCATCGCCGGGGAGCCGATGAAGCCGGCGACGAAGAGGTTCGCCGGGCGGTCGTACATGTTGCGCGGGGTGTCGACCTGCTGGAGCAGACCGTCCTTGAGGACCGCGACGCGGTCGCCCATCGTCATGGCCTCGACCTGGTCGTGCGTGACGTACACGGTCGTGATGCCGAGGCGGCGCTGGAGGGACGCGATCTGCGTACGCGTCGACACACGGAGCTTCGCGTCGAGGTTCGACAGCGGCTCGTCCATGAGGAAGACCTGGGGCTCACGCACGATCGCGCGGCCCATCGCGACACGCTGGCGCTGACCGCCGGAGAGCGCCTTCGGCTTGCGGTCCAGGTACTCCGTGAGGTCGAGGATCTTCGCGGCCTCCTCGACCTTCGCGCGGATCTCCGCCTTCGGGACGCCGGCGATCTTCAGGGCGAAGCCCATGTTGTCGGCGACCGACATGTGCGGGTACAGCGCGTAGTTCTGGAACACCATGGCGATGTCCCGGTCCTTGGGCGGCAGGTGCGTGACGTCGCGGTCGCCGATGCGGATGGCTCCGCCGTTGACGTCCTCAAGACCCGCCAGCATCCGCAGGGAGGTCGACTTGCCGCAGCCGGACGGGCCGACGAGGACCAGGAACTCCCCGTCCTCGATGTGGATGTCGAGTCCGTCTACGGCGGGCTTCTCGGAACCCGGGTAGATCCGGGTCGCCTTGTCGAAAGACACAGTGGCCATGGTGCTAGGCCCCCTTCTACCGGCAGGAACGTGCCGGACGATCCGTTGTAGGAAGGTGGTGGTGTAGTCCACGGGTGGACTGCCTCAGGACGCTACCTCGCGTTTTCCGTTATGTCAGTACCCGGAGGACTGTGAACTTCGCGGAAATTTTCGACGGGGCGGCCGATCGGCTTGGGTACACTGCACGGGTCGCGTACGCGCTCTTGTACGCCACGCCTCCTTAGCTCAGCTGGCCAGAGCACCGCTCTTGTAAAGCGAAGGTCGTCGGTTCGAATCCGACAGGGGGCTCCAGCACCATGGACAGCCAGCTCGCAAGACGCGCGAGCTGGCTGTTTTCGCGTACCGCCGCAGCGGCACGACCGCATCCCCCCTGAACGGCGCATCCGGAAGGCCGGGCACGGCGCCGTCCGGGCGATTTCGGACAGTCTGATGATCAAGAAATCTGACGCAGGGTTATCTCTCCCAAGGCTGACGGATAGTCATACTTACCTGGTCTGGGGTTGCCCGTGTTCGCGAAGGTCACACACCGTTACGGCCGCCTGGTGGCGGCGTTCGTGGCGCTGGCGCTCGGCACGGGTGCCGCTCCGGCGCTCGGGCAGCCGTCCGGACCGGGCAACCCGCTGGGCACGGGGCGCGCCGTCCTCCTCGCCGACTGGCCCGGCGGTGCCTCCGGTGCGCTGGGGAAGACGGTCGAGGACTCCGCCGGGTACCGGATGGAGAGCACCGCACGACGGTCCGCCGGAGACGGTTCCCCCGCCACCCGTTGGTCCACGGTCGAGCTGCCGGAGTCCGTCGCCGGGCGTCAGGGCGCGCGGGGCCTGCGGCTGCCCGCCCCCGGTGAGGGACGGCCGTACAGCGTGACGCTCACGCTTCCCGAGGCCCGGCCGGGGTGGCTGCGGCTCGGAGGGCTGGCCGCGGGGGCGGTGACCGCGGTGGGGAAGGGGGCGGACGGCGAGGGCGTACGGCCCGAAGCGGCCGGTACCCGTGCGCTCACGTCGGTCATCGGCGGCAAGCTCGCCGTGAACTCGCTCGCCGGGGCGGACGAGGAGGTGTGGGGCGCCGAGCGGTCCGCCGAGGTGGTGTTCCGCGAGGCCGTGCGATCGGTGACGCTGACGGTGGGGGAGGGGAACGCGGACGGGGTGATCGTGGCGGGGCCGTTCGGGACGGAGTCCGGCTCCTCCGACGAGGACGAGGACGAGGCCAAGGCCAAGGGCAAGGCCAAGGCCGAGGACGACGGCGAGGCCAAGACCGCGTCCGCCGCACCGCGAGAAGGAGCCGAGGCGTCCGCCGGACCGAAGGGGACCGCGACGCCCGGGGCGGCCGACGCCGCCGCGAAGAAGCCCGGCGCCAGAACACCCGCCGCGAAGAGACCCGGCGCTCCCCGGGCACCCGCCTCCCGCCGCGCCAACGTCAACTTCCCCGTCGACGAGCCCTTCACCGGCACCTCCAGCACGCTCAACAACCACTGGACGATCGCCGGTTCGGCGAACGTCGGCAACGGCTGGCTGAACCTGACGCCCGCGACCAACAACCAGGCCGGGTCGGCGATCATGCAGGACTCGTTCAACACGAACCTCGGCGTGCTGGTCGACTTCGACTACAACATCAGCGGCGGCAGCGGCGCGGGCGACGGCTTCTCCGTCTTCCTCATGGACGGCTCCTCCACCAATCTGACCCCGGGTGCGTCCGGCGCGGGCCTCGGCTACGCCTGCGGGAACGTCTACAACACCGGCTCCGGCAACGTCTGCCACTCCAACGGCGTCCCCAACGCCTACGTCGGCATCGGCTTCGACGCGTACGGAAACTTCAGCGGCACCCTCGCGGGCAACGGACCGGCGCCCGGCAACGGATACAACAAGGTCGCGATTCGGGGCTCCGGCAACGGCACCAGCGGCTACAAGTTCGTCACCAACGCGGCGGCCCCCGGCGGCCTGCGCATGACCAACGGGACGACGACCCGGCACGTGCAGCTCCTGATCCAGGGCTCGACGGTGTCGGTGTGGCTCGCCGACCCGACGACCGGCGCGATGACGGAGATCATCACCAACGCCAACCTCGCCTCGGTGAGCGGCCAGGCGGCGCTGCCGGCCACCTTCCACCTCGGGTTCGCGGCCAGCACCGGCGCCGCCACCGAGGTGCACAAGCTGAAGAACGTCGTGGTCACCCTGCCGGTCGACGCGCAGATCAGCAAGAGCGGGCCCTCGCAGGTCAACTCCGGTTCGCAGGCGACGTACACCGTCACCGCCACCAACAACAGCGACAGCATCAACACCGTGCAGAACGGGTCGATCACCGACACCGTGCCGTCCAACTTCACCAACGTGACGTGGACTTGCTCCGCTTCGGGCGGCGCGAGCTGTGCCTCCGCCTCCGGTTCGGGGAACAACATCAACGCCGGGGTGACGCTTCCGGCGGGCGGTACGACGACGCTGACGGTGACCGGGACCGCGACGACCGCCGGGACGGTCACCAACACCGCGAACCTGGTGCTGCCCGCGCAGTACAGCAACATCAACGCGGCCAACCCGCTGTCCGCGAGCGTCAACACCACGATCATCGCGGACGACTTCGACGTCACCAAGAGCGGCGGGAGCGCGGCCACCGCACCCGGCAACGCCACGACGATTCCGGTGGTCGTGGCGAACAACGGGCCCAACAACGCCCAGAGCAACGCGACCGTCACCGTCACCATGCCGCAGTACGTCATCGCCAACTCGACGCAGCCGTCCGGGTGTTCGGTCAACTCCAACGGCACACAGGTGACCTGTACCGTCCAGGCGTCGCAGCTCACCAACGGCGCCTCGGTCAACTTGCCGATCTCCGTGACGGTCTACTCCAGCGCACCCGGCAACACCGCCCTGACCGCGCCGAACGGCATCCAGGTCACCGGCACGCTGGACGCCGTCTCCAGCAACAACCAGGCCGACGCGGTCGTCAACACCTCCTCTTCCGTGGCCGACTTGAACGTCGCGAAGTCCGCGAACCCGACGCAGGTCAACTACGGCTCCAACACGACGTTCACGCTGACCGTCACCAACAACGGGCCCAGCGCGACGAGCAACGTCCAGGTCACCGACCAGCTCCCCAGCGGCCTGACGTACGTCAGCGACGACTCGAACGGCGCCTACAACTCCGGCACCGGCGTGTGGAACGTCGGCTCGCTCCCGCTCGGACAGAGCGCGACCATCCACATCACGGCGACGGTGAACAGCACGTCCCCGCAGACGAACCGGATCACGCAGGCGACGTCCAGCGGCTCCGACCCGACGCCGTGCGCGACCGGCTCCACGGCCAACTGCGCCTCAGCGACGGTCACTCCGGTCGCCGCCGACCTCGCGACGACGAAGACCGCGACGGGGACGCCGATCGCGCCGGGGCAGACGTTCCAGTACCAGATCACGACGGCGAACAACGGCCCGAGCGCCGCGACGAACGTGACCGTGACGGACACCCTGCCGTCCCAACTCACCTTCGTCTCCTCGTCGTCGGGCTGTACGGCGTCGGGCCAGACGGTGACGTGCCCGCAGATCGCGTCCCTCGCGAACGGGGCGAGTCAGACCAACACGATCACCGTGAAGGTGCCGTCCTCGTACACGGGCAACGGCGGCGACATCCAGAACACGGCGTCGTCGATGTCGGCGGTCCCGGACCCGACGCCGGGCAACAACACCTCGCAGCCGTCGTCGCCGCAGGTCAGCGGCCCGGTCACCGACCTGTACGCGAGCAAGGTGCTCAACACGACGCAGGCCGTTCCGCCGGGGTCGAACGTCCAGTACACGATCTGGGCGAACAACGGCGGCCCCTCGGACGCGACCGGCGTGACGGTGACGGACACCCTGCCGGCCGGGATGACGTACGTGTCGGGGCCGTCGAACTGCTCGGCGTCCGGGCAGACGGTGACCTGTACCGGCATCGGCCTCGGGGCCAATGTGGGCAAGGCGCTGCCGATCACCGTGAAGATCGCCTCCAGTTACACCGGCAACGGCAGCGACATCCCCAACCAGGCCACCGAGTCCGGCGGCAACGGCACCGACCCGAACCCGGACAACAACACGACGGCGCAGGTCCCGCCGAACGTGGGCCCGGCCTCCGCCGACCTGTCGACGGCGAAGCAGGCCGCGTCCAGCACGCCGATCTCGCCGGGGCAGACGTTCGCGTACACGATCACGACGAGCAACGCGGGCCCCTCGGACGCCCAACAGGTCGCCGTCACCGACGCGTTGCCGTCGCAGCTGACGTTCGTGTCCTCGTCCACCGGCTGTACGGCGTCGGGCCAGAACGTCACCTGCCCGGCCATCGCGACCCTCGCGAACGGCGCCTCGCAGACCAACACGATCACGGTCCGGCTCTCCCCGTCGTACACCGGCAACGGCAGTGACATCGGGAACGTCGCCACCTCCAACTCCCCGACCGGCGACCCGAACCCGAACAACAACTCCTCGTCCCCGGCCCCGCCGCCTCCGGTGAACGGCCCGCAGACCGCGCTGTCGATCAGCAAGGCCGGCTCGGCGACCTCGTACCAGCCGGGGCAGTCGTTCTCGTACACGGTGACCGTCTCCAACGCGGGCCCCTCGGCCGCGGCCGGTGTCACCGTCGCCGACACCCTTCCGGCGCCGATGAGTTCGTTCACGTGGACCTGCACGGCGTCCGGCACGGGCAGCGCCTGTGGCGCGGCGAGCGGCAGCGGGAACCTGAGCGACAAGCCGACCGTCGGGGTCGACGGGACGCTCACGTACGTCCTTTCGGGCACCGTCGCCACCTCCGCGAGCGGCCAGCAGACCAACACCGCGACCGTGACCGCCCCTTCGGGCGACACGGACGCCAACTGCCAGTCCACGTGCCGCTCGACGGTCACCACCAACGGGCCGAACATCACGATGTCCAAGTCGTCGTCCCCGCACGGCGCGAAGCCGGGCCAGACGGTGACGTACACCGTCACGATGACCAACAACGGTCAGGGCGACGCGAGTTCGTTCAGGTTCGACGACGATCTGAAGGACGTCGCCGACGACGCGACGTTCGTCGACGGGTCGATCACCTCGAACCCGGCGGGTGGCACCGGCAGTTACGACGCCTCGAACGCGGCGCTGAGCTGGACCGGCCCGGTGCCCGCCGGGCAGACCGTCACCGTCACCTACCAGTTCACCGTGGACTCGCCGCCCGACGGCAACGGCGTCCTCAACAACGACGTGTACGCCGACGGCACCAACTGCGCCCCCGGCACGAACGACGGCGACTGCACCGACAACAACGGCGGCGGCACCCCGCGCATCACCCTGTCGAAGGTCGCGAACCCGCAGGGCCCGGTCTCTCCCGGCCAGACGGTCGGCTACACGGTGACGCTCACCAACGCGACCGCGTTCGACTACCCCGGCGCCTCCTTCCAGGACGACCTGACGGACGTCCTCGACGATGCGACGTACAACAACGACGCGTCCGCCTCGGCCGGTACGGCCAGTTACAGCGAGCCGACCCTGTCGTGGACCGGCACCGTCCCCGCGAACTCCTCGGTCACCGTGACCTACAGCGTGGTCGTCGACAACCCCGACGACGGGAACGCGGCCCTCAACAACACCGTCACCTCCACCACCGACACCAACTGCGGCGACGGCTCCACGGACCCGAAGTGCGCCGAGACCGTCCAGGTCGGACGGCTGGACATCACCAAGTCCGTCTCCAACAGCACCCCCAAGCCCGGCGACCAGGTCACCTACACGGTCACCGTCGAGAACACCGGCACCGGCACGTACTCCGGCGCCACCTTCACCGACGACCTGACCGACGTCGTGGACGACGCGACGTACAACAACGACGAGAACGCGTCGATCGGCACGGGCACTTACAGCGCCCCCAAGCTGACCTGGACCGGTGACGTCCCGGCGGGCCAGACGGCGACGATCACCTACAGCGTGACCGTCGACAACCCCGACACGGGCAACAAGACCCTCACCAACGCCGTCACCAGCCCCTCGGGCTCCAACTGCGGTACGGGCTCCACGGATCCGGGCTGCTCGACGTCCAGCGGCAGTCCCCAGCTCACGCTGACCAAGACGTTCAGCCCGGCGAACCCGGTGGCGGGCCAGAAGGTCACGTACACGGTCGTCGCGCAGAACACGGGTACGGCCACCTACACGGGCGCGACCTGGTCCGACGACCTGTCCGACCTGATCGACGACGGGACGTACGGCAACGATGCGAGCGCGACGTCCGGGACGGTGAACTACTCGGCGCCGAAGCTCACTTGGAACGGCGACCTCGCGGCGGGCGCGTCCTCGACGACGACGTACAGCGTGCTGCTGGGCGACCCGATGCCGGGCAACAAGCAGCTCACCAACAAGGTCACCTCCACCCTGGACACCAACTGCGGCTCCAGCTCGACCAGTTCGGCGTGCGGAAACACCACCCCGCAGGGGGTCGGCCAGCTCCAGATCGCCAAGACCGTCGACAACTCGGCGCCGAAGCCGGGGGACACCGTCCACTACACGGTGACCGTCCAGAACAACGGCACGGGCGTGTACGACGGGGCGACGTTCACCGACGACCTCACGGACGTCATCGACGACGCGACGTACAACAACGACGCGGGCGCGACCGACGGGACGGTGAGTTACACCTCCCCGAAGGTCACCTGGAGCGACGACCTCGCGGCCGGGGCCACCGCGACGATCACCTACTCCGCGACGGTGAACGACCCCGACACCGGCAACCAGTCCCTCGGCAACAGCGTCGTCTCGACGGCCGGTTCGAACTGCGCGCAGGGTGCGCAGGCCGCGTCCTGCTCCACCAAGTCGGCCGTCCCGCAGCTGAACATCACCAAGTCCGCCTCCGACACCACCCCGCAGCCCGGCGAGAAGGTCACCTACACGGTCACCCTCACCAACCCCGGCACGGCCGACTACACGGGCGCGACGTTCACGGACGACCTGACGGACGTCATCGACGACGCGGCGTACGACAACGACGCGGGCGCCACTGCGGGCACGGCCAGTTACTCCGCCCCGAAGGTGAACTGGACGGGTACGGTCCCGGCCGGCGGCACGGTCACCGTCACCTACAGCGCGACCGTCGACTCCGACCCCGCCCAGCTGGGCAACGGCGTCCTGAAGAACGCGGTCACCTCGACCTCGCCGGGCTCCAACTGCGCCACCGCGTCCGGCACCGGCTGCTCGACGACCTCCAACCAGGTCCCGACGCTGTCGATCACGAAGAAGCAGACGTCCACCGGACAGGCGACGCCGGGTTCGAAGGTCACCTACCAGGTCACCGTCGACAACCCGACGAACAGCACCTACACGAACGCCTCCTACACCGACGACCTGACGAAGATCCTGGACGACGCGACGTACAACGCGGACGCCAACGCCTCGGCGGGCAGCGTCAGTTACTCCTCCCCGAAGCTGACCTGGACCGGTGACGTGCCGGGCGGCCAGACGGTCACCCTCACCTACAGCGTCACCGTCAACGACCCCGACACCGGGGACAAGCAGCTCAGCAACACCGTCGTCGGACCGGCCGGCTCCAACTGCCGCCAAGGGTCCACCGATCCGGGGTGCAGCAGCGTCCCGGCCGGGGTCCCGACGCTCACCATGCGGAAGACGGTCTCCCCGGCCAACCCGGTACCGGGACAGACCCTCACCTACACGGTCACCCTCACCAACACCGGCACCGCCGACTACGACGGCGCCACCTTCACCGACGACCTGACCAAGGTCCTCGACGACGCGACCTGGCTGAACCAGACCAACGCGGCCGGAGGAACGCTGAGTTACAGCGCGCCCAAGCTGACCTGGACCGGTGACGTCCTCCAGGGCCAGACCCGGACGGTGACCTACGCCGTCCAGGTCGACGACCCCGACACGGGCGACGGGCAGATCGACAACGCGGTCGTCGGCCCGGCGGGCTCCAACTGCGAGCAGGGTTCGACGAGTCCGGACTGCTCGGCGAACATCGACGGCGTCCCCGCGCTGAACATCAGCAAGACCATGTCGCCGAACGCGCCGCTCCAGGGCCAGAAGGCCACGTACACGGTGACCGTGAAGAACACCGGGACGGCGACCTATCCGAACGCCTCCTACACCGACGACCTGACGAAGGTCCTGGACGACGCGGCGTACAACAACGACGCCAACGCCTCGGCGGGCAGCGTCAGTTACTCCTCACCGAAGCTGACCTGGACCGGCACCCTCGCCGCCGGCGCCACGGCGACGATCACCTACAGCGTCACCGTCAACAACCCCGACACCGGCGACAAGCAGCTCATCAACGCGGTCACCGGACCGGCGGGCTCCAACTGCGAGCAGGGTTCCACGGATTCGGCCTGCTCCACCGGCAACGACCCCGGCCAGGGCGTCCCCCAGCTCACGCTGACCAAGACGTCGAGCCCGGCGAACCCGGTGGCGGGCCAGAAGGTCACGTACACGGTCGTCGCGCAGAACACGGGTACGGCCACCTACTCGGGCGCGACCTGGTCCGACGACCTGTCAGACCTGATCGACGACGGCACGTACGACGACGACGCGAGCGCGACCACCGGCTCCGTGTCGTACGCGGAACCGAAGCTGACCTGGACCGGCGACCTCGCGGCCGGCGCGTCCGTCACCACCACGTACAGCGTGCTGCTGGGCAACCCGATGCCGGGGAACAAGCAGCTCACCAACACGGTCGTCTCCACACCGGACACCAACTGCGGTCCCTCGTCGACGAGTTCGGCGTGCGGGAACCGGACCCCGCAGGGCGTACCGCAGTTGACCATGAAGAAGACGGCGTCCAGCAGTACGGCGACGCCGGGCTCGACGGTCACGTACACGGTGACGGTCCAGAACAGCGGCACGGCGGCGTACGACGACGCGTCCTGGAGCGACGACCTGACGGACGTCATCGACGACGCGACCTACAACAACGACGTCAACGCCTCGACCGGCAGCGCGAGTTACAACGCGCCCAAAGTCACCTGGACCGGCGACCTCGCGGCGGGCCAGACGGCGACGATCACCTACAGCGTGACCGTGAACGACCCCGACACCGGCAACCAGCAGCTCACCAACACCGTCGTCTCCGACGTCCCCGGCTCCAACTGCGGCTCGGGCTCCACGGATTCCTCCTGCACCTCGGGCCCGCTGGGCGTCCCGCAGCTCGCGATCACCAAGACGGTCTCCCCGACGACCCCGATCCCCGGCAACACCCTCACCTACACGGTCACCCTCAAGAACACGGGCACGGCCGACTACGCCGGCGCGACCTTCACCGACGACCTGACCAAGGTCCTCGACGACGCGACCTGGCTGAACCGGACCACCGCCAGCACCGGCACGGTCTCCTACGCGGCGCCGAAGGTCACGTGGACCGGCGACGTACCGCAGGGCCAGTCGGAGACGGTGACGTACGCCGTCGAGGTCGACGACCCGGACACCGGCGACAAGCAGATCAACAACTCCGTCGTCGGCCCGCCCGGTTCGAACTGCGAGCAGGGTTCCACCGACTCCCGCTGCACCGCCGACATCCCGGGCGTACCCGAGCTGCACATCACCAAGACGCAGTCCCCGGCGACCCCGACGGCCGGCCAGAAGGTCACCTACACGGTGACCGTCGACAACACCGGCACGGCGGACTACCCGAACGCCACCTTCACGGACGACCTGACGGACGTGATCGACGACGCGGCGTACGGCAATGACGCCAACGCGACGACCGGTACGGCGAGTTACACCTCCCCGAAGGTGTCCTGGACCGGCGACGTCCCCGCCGGCCAGACCGCGACGATCACCTACTCCGCGACGGTGAACAACCCCGACACCGGCAACCAGCAGCTCGCCAACTCCGTCGTCGGCCCCCAGGGTTCGAACTGCGAGGCGGGCAAGCAGGACGCGGACTGCACCTCGACCTCCGGCGTCGGCCGGCTCCAGATCACCAAGACCTACTCCCCGAGCAACCCGCTCCCCGGCGACACGGTCACCTACACGGTCAACGTCACCAACACGGGCACGGCGACGTACACGGGCGCCTCCTGGGACGACGACCTGACCGGCGTCCTCGACGACGCGGCGTACAACAACGACGCCTCCGTGACCGGCGGCAGCGTGAACTACACGTCGCCGAAGCTGAGTTGGTCCGGCAACCTGACCCCCAAGGCGACGGCGACGATCACCTACAGCGTCACCGTGGACGACCCCGACACGGGTGACGGCAAGCTCGCCAACACCGTCGTCGGCCCCCAGGGTTCGAACTGCCCCGCCGGTTCCACCGACCCGGACTGCTCCCCGGCCCCGGCCGGTGTCCCCCAGCTCTCCATCACCAAGGCCGCGTCGGCGACCAACCCGAAGCCCGGCGACAAGGTGACGTACACCGTCACCCTCACCAACGCCGGCCAGGCGCCGTACCCGAACGCCACCACCTCCGACGACCTGACCGGCGTCCTCGACGACGCGGCGTACGACGACGACGCGAACGCCTCGGCGGGCAGCGTGAGTTACGCCTCCCCGAAGGTCACCTGGACCGGCACGGTCCCGGCGGGCGGCACGGTCACCGTCACCTACAGCGTCACCGTGAACACCCCCGACACCGGGGACCACAAGCTCGTCAACTCCGTTGCCGGCCCCCAGGGTTCGAACTGTGAGGCGGGCAAGCAGAACGCCGCCTGCACGACCAGCGACGACCCGGGCAACGGCATCCCCGACCTGTCCCTGTCGAAGACGTCCTCCGACCCGACCCCGGAGCCCGGCGACACGGTGACGTACACCATCACCGCGAAGAACCAGGGCACGGCCGTCTACACGGGCGCGCAGTGGTCCGACGACCTGACCGGGGTCCTGGACGACGCGGCGTACAACAATGACGCCAACGCCTCGCTCGGGACGGTCGGTTACTCGTCACCCACCCTGTCGTGGACCGGCGACGTCCCCGCCGGGCAGACGGCCACCATCACCTACTCCGTGACGGTGAACTCCCCCGACACCGGCGACAAGAAGCTCACCAACGCGGTCGTCTCCACCCCCGACACCAACTGCCCCGCAAGCTCGACCGACCCGGACTGCGGCTCCAACGCCACGGGCGGCATCCCCAGCCTGACGATCACGAAGTCGTCGTCCACCACGAACCCGCTGCCGGGGCAGCAGGTCACGTACACGGTGACCGTCCAGAACACCGGCACGGCGACCTTCCCGGGCGCGACGTTCACCGACGACCTGACCGACGTCATCGACGACGCGGCCTACGGCAACGACGCCGACGCGACCTCCGGGACGGTGAGTTACGCCTCCCCGAAGGTCACGTGGACCGGCGACGTCCTGGCGGGCGCCACGGTCACCGTCACCTACAGCGCGACGGTGAAGTCCGACCCGGCCCAGCTGGGCAACGGCGTCCTGAAGAACGCCGTCACCTCGACGTCGGCCGGCAACAACTGCGCGACACCGAGCGGCACCGGCTGCTCCACGACGTCCAGCCAGGTCCCCACCCTCCGGATCGCGAAGACGCAGACGACCACGCAGGCGCTCCCCGGCGACACGGTCGGCTACCAGATCACCATCACCAACCCGACCACCTCGGACTACCCGAACGCGTCCTACACGGACGACCTGACGGGCGTCCTGGACGACGCGGCGTACAACAACGACGCCAACGCCACGGCGGGAACCACCACTTACGCCTCTCCGAAGCTGACGTGGTCCGGTGACGTCCCCGGCGGCCAGACGGTCACCCTCACCTACAGCGTCACCGTGAACACGGTCGACACCGGGGACGGGGACCTCGCGAACACGGTCGTGGCGAACGTCCCCGGCTCCAACTGCGCGGCCGGTTCGACGAGTTCCGGCTGCACGACGGGCGGGGGCAACAGCCCCAACGGCCTGATCCCGCACCTGAAGATCGTCAAGACCGTCGACAACACGAACCCCCTCCCCGGCGACCTGCTGAACTACACGGTCACGGTCACGAACGACAGCCAGGCCGCCTACCCGGCCGCGACCTTCACCGACCAGGTGACGCAGGGCACCGGCCTGATCAACCAGCAGCCGGTGACCCCGCCCACGGCCAGCGAGGGCACCATCAGCGCCCGGTCCGGGTTCACGTACACCTGGACCGGCGACATGCCGGCCGGCGCCACGGCGACCATCACCTACACCTATATGGCGAACGCGGTCCCCGGCTCGGGCAACCGGCAGATCGTCAACCAGATCACAGGCGCCAGCGCGAACACGACGTGTTACGGCAACACGACGACGCCCGGCTACCCCACGGGGTGCGGCGCGACCGTCGTAGCCCCGCTCTACAACTTCGGCGAGGCCCCCGACTCCTACGGCACGACCACCACCGCCGACGGCGCCTACCACGTCATCGTCCCCGGCCTCGGTCTCGGCAACGGCCCCCAGGCCGACCTGAACGGCTCCCCGGACGGCCCCCGCCTCGACCAGGACAGCGGGCGCGGCCCGACGTCCATCCCCACGGCGTACGCGTCCGGAACGGGCTACAGGACGCAGGTCGAGCTGACCAACACCACAGGCGCGGCAACCCTGTTGGCCGCCTGGCTCGACTACGACTTCGACGGCGTTTTCGAACAGGGCGAGCGCATCACCCGCACGATCCCGGTCAACGCGACGACCACGACGCTGAGTTGGCCGGACGCGGACTTCGCGAAGGCCGGCACGACGTACATGCGCCTGCGCCTGTACGGCGAGCAGGTCCCGGCGGGCCGAGACCCGCAGGTACCGTCCGGGGAGACCCTGGTGAAGGTCGGCGGCAAGCTCCGCGCGGTGCCCTTCCAGAAGGCCGCAGTCCCGGCCGACCCGAAGCCCACCGGCTACGGCGGCGCCGGGCAGGTCGAGGACTTCAAGATCCCTGTCGCGAAGGGCGAGTTGGACGTCAAGATCACGTCGAACAACCCGAACCCGAAGCCGGGTGACAAGGTGACGTACACGATCACCGTGTGCAGCCCGACCGGCGTCCCGTACACGGGCGCGACCGCCTCGGCGAACCTGTCGCAGGTCCTGAAGTACGCGACGTACGGCAACGACGCCCACGCCACCACCGGCGCGGTGAACTACTCGGACGGCAAGGTGAGTTGGCAGGGCACGGCCCCCGCCGGCTGCGCCCACCCGGCGAAGATCACCTTCACGGTGACGTACAGGTCCGCACCCCCCTCCGGGACGAAGGTCGACATCCCGGTGACCGGCGGCCCCTCCGGCTCCAACTGCCCGCCCGGCTCGCGGAACCCGGACTGCACCGCGGTCGTCGAACCCCGCCCGGCCCCCGGCAAGCCCCTGCCGGACACGGGCGGCGACCTCAACCCCCTGTGGCTGGCGCTCGCCGGCTGTGTGACGGCCGCCGGGCTGGCCCTGCTCCACGCGGTCCGCAGGCGCCGGGGCTGAGCGGAGGGCGGGCCAAGCGATGGGCGTCCGGCCGGGGGCATGGTTCGCCCGCCGGCCGGACGGGCGGTCAGCTCTTCCTGAAGACCGCCGTCAGGGTGTGCGCGGCGTCCATGCGGACCGCCGTGCGCGCCTTGCCGGGCCGCTCGTGGCCGCCGTACGGCTTGCCGTCGAGGAGCCAGTCCTGGAAGACGTAGCCCTTGGCGGGGACGGCGGTGACGGTGACGGTCTCTCCCTCGGCGTAGGGGCCGGGGCGGAGCGTTTTGACGGTGCCGGTGCCGCCTCGGGTGGTGAGGGTGAGGGGGGTGTCGAGGGGCGCGAACAGGGCGGTGAGGGTGGAGTCGTGCCGGCCGACGCGCAGGACGATGTCGTCGTGGTTGCCGGCGTAGGAGCCGTCGAGCTGCCAGCCGGTGAAGCGGTGGCCGGGTTCGGGTACGGCGGTGTAGAGGAGGTCGGTGCCCTCGGTCTCGGCGCGGCGGGTGGACGCCTTCTTCACCGTGCCGTGTCCCTTCGTCGCCGTGGTGACGGTGTGGGTGGGGGTGGTTCCCTCGCGGAAGACGGCCTGGAGGGTGTGGTCGGAGTTCATGGTGACGGTCAGCTGTGGGCTGCCGCCGGTGACGGTCTTGCCGTCGAGGACCCAGTGGTCGAAGACGTGGCCGCTGTTCGCGGTCGCCGTGAAGTTGCTGGTCATGCCGGTCGGGTACGGTCCCTGCTGGGCCGCCGTCACCGTGCCGGAGCCGGCCGGGGACACCGACTCGGCCACCGAGCACAGGGTGTCGGGGGTGACGGGCGCGTTGTACGCGGAGACGACCGGCCCGGTGGTGTTGAACACGGAGACCGTGTCGGAGGGCTTGGCCTGGTTCAGCGGGACACCCAGCGGCTCGCCCCGGTAGGACTGGGCGGCGTTGGAGAACCGGTTGATCCGGCCGCAGGGACCTTTCGTGGCCTCCTCGCAGCTCGTCTGGTACGACATGACGGTCGACCAGTCTCCCGAGGCGGGGAAGTAGCCGTTGGCGCCCAGGGGCTGGGTCGGCTGGACGGGTTCGGTGGTGCGGTCGTGGGAGGCGCCGAGGTTGTGGCCGAGTTCGTGGCCGAACGAGTAGTGCCAGATGGCCTGTTCGGCGACGACGGAGTAGGCCCAGTTTGCGTAGCCGGGTCCGGGCGGGTCGGGGATGTAGCCGACGCCGCCCGCCGCGAGGCCGCCGACGACCGTGGAGACCTGGTCGGCGCCGACCTGGGTGCGCAGGGTGGGGAGGGTGTCGGCGATGCCGTCGCCGGGGGTGGCGAAGGCGGCCAGGGACGCGTTGCTCGCGTTGTCGTAGGACGCGGGGATCTGGAGGGCCGTCGTGCCGACGAGGCGGGCGCGGACCTTCGCGCCGCTGTCGGCGAAGGCGTCGTTGGCGAGGGCGACGCCGCGCGCGATCTGCGCCTCGATCTGCGCGGTGCCGCCGGCCTCCTTCAGCGCGAGGGGGGTGTAGGCGACGAGCTGGTCGACGACGGGGACCGTGTCGCCGGGACCGGTGCCGCAGCCGGGCGCCTTGCTCTTCCCCTTGGTCCCGCCCTTCGCCCCGGCCGGGGTCGTCGTGCGGTGAGTGGCGCTGGTGGGGCGGGGCTTGGGTGCGTGCAGCCCGCCGTCGTGTTCCTCCGTCGCCGGGGTGATCTGGCTGACCAGGACCTTGCCGGGGCCGTCGGGGACGATGGCGTAGTGGTCGCCGCCGAGCATGAAGTCGGCGCTCAGGTGCTCGTTGCCGTCCGTGCCGTCGCAGCCGCCCTTGAGGGTGAGGATGACGTCGTGGTCGGAGTCGGGGGAGGTGCCCTGGAGGGTCCCGTGCCAGACCAGGTGGCCGTTGATCGTCTCCCGGCCCTCCTCGACGGCCGTGACGACGACGTCGTCGAAGAGCGGGAAGCGCGCCGCGCGGCCGGGGGTGCCCGTTGCGCACAGGGGGTCCAGCGCGGTGGGGCGGATGCGCGCGGTGCGTTCGCGGACGACGTTGCGGCCGAGGCGTTTCGCGGTGTCGGCGGCGTCCTCCGGGGAGGGGCCGCCGTCGCCGGCGGTGACGACGTTCGCCGGGGCCGCGGGTGTGCCGCGGGTCTCGGCCGTCGCGGCCGGCGCGGTGACGGTCAGGCCCAGGACGACCGCTCCCAGCACGGTGTTCCGGGTGAATGGAGTGAACGCGGGCAATGAGGCCGCCTTTCTGATCCCCCCTTTGCGGTCATGACGCGGGAGGAATCCCCTGCGGGCGGGAGGGCGTCACAGGCGGTGCGGCAGGAGACCCCGAATGCCCGAACGAAAGAGGGGTCCCCTTCCCGCGCGGAAGGGGACCCCGTCGTCGTACCGGAGGAAGGGCCTACCCCAGCAGGCCGCCCACCAGGTTCTCGTTCCCGCCGGACGACTCGCCCCCGTCCGACCCGCTGGACGACGAGCTGCCGCCCGAGGACGGGCCGGAGGACGTCGTGCTCGGCGCCTCCTGCACCGGCTCCGTGTCCTTCGACGGGGTGTCGTCCGAGGACGTGCCCTGGGTCTGGCTGGGGGTGTCGGACGTGTCGCGGGTGGAGGCCGGCGCGTCCTGGCGGGACTCCGTGGCCGGCGTCGAGGCCGTGCCCTCCGTCGTGGGGGAGGTGGAGGCGGAGCCGGTCGGCCGGGAGCTGGGCTCGTCCTTGCCGGAGGCGCTCGGCAGCGGGGAGCCCGGCAGTTCGTTGCGCGGCGCCTCGCCGGGGCCGGGGACGACCACGCGGTCGGCGTCGCGGACGGCCGCGCCGAGCAGCGAGCCGAAGAGGAGGGTCAGGCCGACGACGATGGCGGTGACCAGCGCGCCCCGGCGCAGCGTGTAGCGCCGCAACTGCCACAGGGGAGCCCGGGGTCCGAGGCGCCGCCACGCGGCGGACGCGAGCCGCCCGTCCACCGAGTACACCGGAGCGCCCGCGATGATCAGCGGCGACCAGGCGGCGAGGTTGATGATGTCGGGGGTGTCGTAGACGGGTACGGTCTTCCAGCTCACCGTCACGATCAGCGCGGCCGACAGCAGCGCGCCCACCACGGCCGCGACCCGCTGCCAGCACCCCAGGATCGTCAGCACGCCCACGACGACCTGGAGGAAGGCGATCACGAGCCCCGAGCCGACGGGGTGATGCAGCGCGAACTGGCGCAGTGGCTCAGCCACTTCCCACGGATGCAGCGTGTTCAGCCACTTCACCATCGACCCCCGCTTGCCCCCGTCGAAGTAGACGGGGTCGCAGAGCTTGCCCATCCCCGCGTACACCGCGAGGAAGCCGAGGAAGATGCGCAGCGGGAGCAGGACGACGCCGAGGTTCAGCCGCCGCCCGGGGTAGTACGCGTGCCGCGCCGGATCGCCGGGCACCCGCTCACGCGGCTGGTCGTACCCGTCGTACCCGTCGTACGGCGGGGGCGCGTACGCCGGTTCGTCGTAGACGCTGTCGACGGCCCGCATGTGCGGCAACAGCCGGTTGTCGCGGGTGCGTTGGGCGCCGACGAGGGGCGTCTCCATCGTCCGCTCGGCGAGGTCCTCGACCTCCACGCGGGGGATGACCTGGGTGGCGCCCGCGTCGGCGGAGGGCTGCTCGGCGTGGCCCACGCTGCCGGCGCGGACCGCCTGGAGGAGGCGGTGCGCACCGGTGTCGTCCGGCGCGGAGTGCCCGCTCCAGACGACGGGACGGCGCCGCGCGGGGGCGCCCGCAGGCACCTCGGACGCGCTCAAGTGCCGTGCGACGCCGGGGGATTGGTTCCGTCGCGCCGACGCGCCCAACTGCACGCGGAAGGAGGCGTGCGTGACGATGACCTGCGCCGGATCGCTCGGCACCTTCACCATGCTCAGTGCGGGACCGTCGTCGAGTCCTGAGGCGAATCCCGACTGGCGGTCCCCCGCGGGTGTACGGGGTGTTCTGGTGTCCACACTCATCTAACCGAGTGACTTGTGTTTAGGACACTGCCTTGACTCGCCGGATGTGTCCGGACCCCGTCAAACCCCAGAGCTACCCCGTACGGATCCAGAGCTACCCCGTACGGATGACAGGTACTACCCCCGTCGGCGCGCCGCCTCGTACAGCACGATCCCCGCGGCCACCCCGGCGTTCAGCGACTCAGCGCCGCCCGGCATCGGAATCCGCACCCGGAAGTCGCACGTCTCGCCGACCAGCCGCGACAGCCCCTTGCCCTCGCTCCCGACGACGATGACGACCGGCCCGTCCAGCGCGGCCAGCGAGCCCACCTCGGCCTCGCCGTCCGCCGCGAGCCCGACCACCACGACGCCGGCCTTCTTGTACGCCTCCAGCGCCCGCGTCAGGTTCGTCGCCCGCGCGACCGGCGTGCGGGCCGCGGTGCCGGCGGACGTCTTCCAGGCGCCCGCCGTCATCCCGGCCGCCCGGCGCTCCGGCACGACCACCCCGTGGCCCCCGAACGCCGACACCGAACGCACGACCGCGCCCAGGTTGCGCGGGTCCGTGACGCCGTCGAGCGCGACGATCAGCGGGTCCTCGCCCGCGTCGTACGCGGCGGCGGCCAGGTCCTCCGGGTGCGCGTACTCGTACGGCGGGACCTGGAGGACGAGGCCCTGGTGGTTCAGGCCGTTCGTCATGCGGTCCAGCTCCGGGCGGGGCGCCTCCATGAGGTTGATGCCGCCCCGGTCGGCCGCGAGCTGGAGCGCCTCGCGGACGCGCTCGTCGTTGTCGATGAACTGCTGGACGTACAGGGTCGTCGCGGGCACGCCCCCGCGCAGCGCCTCCACGACCGGGTTGCGGCCGACGACCATCTCGGACGTCCCCTTGCCGCCCCGGCCCTTCGGCGTCGCCGGACGCCCCTGCGCGCGGCGCGCCTGGGCCGTGGCGATGCGGTTCTTCTTGTGCCCCTTGCGCATCTCGGCGGGCGGGGTCGGACCCTTGCCCTCAAGGCCCCGGCGCCGCTGGCCGCCACTGCCGACCTGCGCGCCCTTCTTGCCGGACATGCGGCGGTTGTTGGCTGCCATGACCTACCAGTCCTTAAAAAGTTCCACTGCTCAAACAGCAGTACGTCTCATGAAGTGTGCCGCCCGGAAGGCCGGACGGCACAATCGATCTTCGCGAAGCGGAAACCGGCTACCGCGGTCCCAGCGTCCAGCGCGGCCCCTGCGGGCTGTCCTCGATCACCAGCCCCGCCTGCCCGAGCTGGTCGCGGATCGCGTCCGCCGTGCCCCAGTCCTTGCGCGCCCGCGCGGATTCCCGCTGGTCCAGGACCAGGCGTACGAGGCTGTCGACCACGCCGTGGAGGTCTTCGCCCCGGTCGGACTCGCCCGCCCAGTGCGGGTCGAGGGGGTCGAGGCCCAGGACCCCCAGCATCGCCCGGACCTCCGCGAGGCGGGCGACGGCGCCCTCCTTGTCGTCGGCGGCGAGCGCGCTGTTGCCCTGGCGGACGGTGGTGTGGACGATCGCGAGGGCCTGCGGGACGCCGAAGTCGTCGTCCATGGCCTCGGCGAAGGCCGGGGGCACCTCGGCGGCGGGCTCGACGACACCCCCCGCCTTCTCCACCACCCGCTGCACGAACCCCTCGATCCGCGCGAACGCGGACTCGGCCTCGCGCAGCGACTCCTCGCTGTACTCGATCATGGATCGGTAGTGAGGCGTACCCAGGTAGTACCTGAGGACGATGGGCCGCCACTGCTTGACCATCTCCGAGACGAGCACGGAGTTGCCCAGCGACTTCGACATCTTCTCGCCGCTCATGGTGACCCACGCGTTGTGGACCCAGTACGTCGCGAAGTCGTCGCCGGCCGCCTTGGACTGGGCGATCTCGTTCTCGTGGTGCGGGAAGATCAGGTCCAGGCCGCCGCCGTGGATGTCGAACGCCGGGCCCAGGTACTTGCGGACCATCGCCGAGCACTCCAGGTGCCAGCCGGGCCGCCCCCGGCCCCACGGCGTCTCCCAGTCCGGCTCGCCCGGCTTCGTCGCCTTCCACAGCGCGAAGTCGCGGGGGTCGCGCTTGCCGGTGATCCCGGACTCGTCCGGCTGGCGCATCTCGTCGAGATCCTGCCGGGACAGCTCCAGGTACGAGGGCCACGAGCGGACGTCGAAGTACACGCTGCCGTCGGCCTCGTACGCGTGACCCCGCTCGATGAGCGTGCGCATCATCTCGACCATCTCGGTGACATGGCCGGTCGCGCGGGGCTCGTACGTCGGGGGGAGGCAGCCGAGCGCGCGGTAACCGTCGTTGAACGCGCGCTCGTTCTCGAAGCCGATGGACCACCAGGGACGGCCCTGCTCAGCGGCCTTGTTGATGATCTTGTCGTCGATGTCGGTCACGTTCCGCACGAACGTGACGTCGTACCCCCGGTAGGTGAACCACCTGCGGATGATGTCGAAGTTGAGGTTCGACCGGACGTGCCCGATGTGCGGGGCCGCCTGCACGGTGGCGCCACAGAGGTAGATCGAGACGCAGCCCGGCGTGAGCGGGGAGAAGTCACGGATCTGCCGGGCGCTGGTGTCGTACAGGCGAATAGTCACGGGTCCAAGGGTAGTGGGAGAAGGCGGCGAAAAAACACCGCCGTTGTTCAGGGCTTCCGTACGACGAGCGCCGTCGCGACCGCCATCAGACCCTCGTCCCGGCCCGGGAATCCGAGCCCGTCCGTCGTCGCTCCCGACACCGACACCGGGGCGCCGACCGCGTCCGACAGGATCTTCTGGGCCTCGTCCCGGCGCTTGCCGATCTTCGGGCGGGGGCCCACGACCTGTACGGCGACGTTCCCGATCACGAAGCCCGCGTCCCGGACGATCCGGGCCGCCTCCGTCAACAGCGTGACGCCGGATGCACCCGACCACTCCGGGCGGCCGGTGCCGAAGTGCTGGCCGAGGTCGCCGAGCCCGGCCGCCGAGAAGAGGGCGTTGCAGGCCGCGTGCGCGACGACGTCCGCGTCGGAGTGGCCGGCCAGGCCCGTGCCGTCCCACTTGAGGCCGGCGCACCACAGCTCGCGGCCCTCCTCGAAGGCGTGGATGTCGGTGCCGATGCCCACCTGGGGCAGTACCGGAAGCTCAGAAGCCATCGTTGGCCCTCCTGCGCGCCAGGACCGCCTCCGCGAGGACCAGGTCCAGCGGGCGCGTCACCTTGAACGCCTCCTCGTGCCCGGGGACGACGACGACCGTCCCGCCGAGCTGCTCGATCATGCTCGCGTCGTCCGTGACGTCCTGGGTGACGGTCTCGTGCGCGTGCACGAGGACCTTCCGGTCGAACCCCTGCGGCGTCTGCACGGCACGCAGGCGCGCGCGAACCGGGGTCGCGACGACCGGTTCGGGCGCCCCCGGCGTCGGCTCGACCTCCTTGACCGTGTCGGCGAGCGGTACGGCGGGCACGACGGCGGCGGCGCCCTCGCGGACCGCCTCCACGACGGAGTCCACCGTGTCGACGGGGACCAGCGGCCGGGCCGCGTCGTGGACGAGGACGATGTCGTACCCGTCGGGCAGCGCGTCCAGGCCGAGTTTCACCGACTCCTGGCGGGACTCGCCGCCGGGGACGACCACGAATTCCGTGCGCTCGGGGAGCGCGTGCGCGTCCAGGAGGGAGCGGACCTCGGGAGCGCCGTCCGGGGGCGCCACGACGACGACCAGGGAGACCGCGCGGGACGCGGCCAGCGCGCGCACCGCGTGGATCAGCATCGGCGTGCCGTTCAGCGTGCGCAGCGCCTTGGGGGCGCCGGGGCCGAGGCGGACGCCGCGGCCCGCGGCCGGAATCACCGCGGCCGTGCGGACGGCCGCCTTGGGGGGGTGTGATTCGTCAGACATGGTTCCTGTCAGGTTTGTGTGCTCGACCTACGTGGGTATGGCCTGGGAGGAGTGCCGGGTACCCCCACCTCGACCTGCCCCTTCCGTGACGAGCGGGTCGGGAGCGGGAGCCCGGGACTCTCGTACAGGTACTCGGGGTTCCTTCGGGGACCCCGGGCTCGGGGCGGTGAGGGTACGAACATGCCGCAGCGCCCGGCGACGGGAAATACGTCATCGGGCACCGCGGCATTATCGGATGGCGAGAAGACTCGGCTCAGGAAGCGAGTACCTCGTCGAGCAGGGCCTCGGCCTTGTCCTCGTTGGTGTTCTCCGCGAGGGCGAGCTCGCTCACCAGGATCTGGCGGGCCTTGGCGAGCATGCGCTTCTCACCGGCGGAGAGTCCGCGCTCGCGCTCACGACGCCACAGGTCACGGACGACTTCCGCGACCTTGATGACGTCACCGGAGGCGAGCTTCTCCAGATTTGCCTTGTAACGACGGGACCAGTTCGTGGGCTCCTCGGCGTACGGCGCGCGCAGCACCTCGAAGACTCGGTCCAGCCCGTCCTGACCGACCACATCACGTACGCCGACGAACTCCGCATTGTCCGCTGGCACACGTACCGTCAGGTCACCCTGGGCGACCTTCAGCACCAAGTAGGTCTTGTCCACGCCTTTGATCTGGCGAGTTTCGATGGCCTCGATCAGCGCGGCCCCGTGATGGGGATAGACCACGGTGTCGCCAACCTTGAACGTCATGTGACAGGTACCCCTTCCGTGGCTATCCAGGGTAACACGGAAACGACGGTTCCTGAATGGCGTTTTCGCAGGTCAGGGCATATCTCGGGGCTTGACAACAGCAACAGGAACGTGCTGGGGAAGGCGCCCGGAAGCGGGTATTCGCAGGTGGGAGCGGCTCTCCGTGGGGGGCGAAACGCGTACGTTACACGCTTCCGGAACCGCGTCAAGGCGGGCGAACGTCCCGATATGTCCCCTTCCTGGTGTGCGACTTCCGCTACTCCGTTCGGCGTGACGTGGCCGGTCTTCGACGTTTCCGGAATTGATCATCGAACGCCCGGTCCCCTCCGGGTGATCGAATTCCGGCACGCCCCGCATTCGGAGTTCGAAAATCCGGGCCGGGGTCACGAGGGGGTTATGTGAATGCGCGGGGTACGGGAAGTGGCCATAGTGACTCGCGGGTAGGGAGGGGGCGGTGGGGTCGGTGTGGCAGGTGAGGCGCTCGGGCCGTCGGGGGGTGTTAGGGGCGGGTCGGGTGTGGGGGCTGGTGAACGGGTCGATACCCTGAGGGCGCTGACTGACCCTTAGGGCGGCTTTATGAGAGTCCGCCCCTGCGTTCCAAGGAGATGCCGCCGCCGTGAGCAGCAGCCTTCGACGCGGCGCCCTCGCCGCTTCCGCCCTCGCGTTCTCGATCGCCTCGCTCGCCGGCTGCGCCGCCGGGAACAACAGCCAGACCCTGGAGATCAAGCCGGACAACGCGGCCGTCACCGTCGGCGTGATCAAGATCCAGAACGCGATCGTCGTCACGCAGCCGGAGCGCGGTGCCGAGGGGCCCGCCGCCGTCGCCGCGACCGTCTTCAACACCAGCGGTTCCGACCAGACGCTGACCGGCATCACCGTGGACGGCACCAGCGCCTCCGCCGTGCTGACGCCGGGCAAGGGCGACACGAAGAGCAAGAAGGGCAGCCTGCTCGTCCCGGCCGGCGGCTCGATCGTCATCGGCGGCGAGAACAACGCGTCCGCCGTCCTGGAGAACCCGGGCGACACCGTGAAGAACGGCAACGCCCAGAAGATCACCTTCACGTTCAGCGAGACGGGTGACGTCAGCCTCCAGGCGTTCGTCGTCCCCGCCACGAGCTACTTCAGCTCCTGGGGCCCGACCTCCGTCCCGAACCCCTCCTCCTCCGCGAGCGCCTCCGCCGGCCCCTCGGAGTCCCCGAACCCCTCCGGGTCCCCGTCGCCGGAGTCCTCCTCCGGCAGCTCCGAGTCCTCCGAGGGCCCGGCCTCCTCGGAGTCCCCCGCGGCCGGCCACTGACCGGCCCCGCACACGCCCGAGGGCGGCACCCCCTGGCTGGGGGTGCCGCCCTCGTCGTCGTAGCGAGGCTCTTTACGGCTCGAACTTGTAGCCGAGGCCGCGGACCGTCACCAGGTAGCGCGGCGCGCCCGGGTCCGGCTCGAACACCCCTCTTGACGCACCCCTTGCACCGCTACGCGGGCTGCGGGGTGCTGCGCCGGACTCCGTCCGTCGGCTCCAGGCGGCCTGGTCGGCTTACGGCTCGAACTTGTAGCCCAGCCCCCGGACCGTCACCAGGTAGCGCGGCGCGCCCGGGTCCGGCTCGATCTTGGCGCGGAGGCGCTTGACGTGGACGTCGAGGGTTTTGGTGTCGCCCACGTAGTCGGCGCCCCAGACGCGGTCGATGAGCTGCATGCGGGTGAGGACGCGGCCCGCGTTGCGCAGGAGCATCTCCAGGAGGTCGAACTCCTTCAGGGGGAGGTCGACCTTGGAGCCGGAGACCGTGACGACGTGGCGGTCGACGTCCATGCGGACCGGGCCCGCTTCGAGGGCGGCCGGGGTGACCTCCTCCGGTTCGCCTCTGCGGCGCAGGACCGCGCGGATACGGGCGACGAGCTCGCGGGAGGAGAAGGGCTTGGTGACGTAGTCGTCGGCCCCTATCTCCAGACCGACGACCTTGTCGATCTCGCTGTCCTTCGCGGTGACCATGATCACCGGGACGTTGGACCGGCCGCGCAGCTGGCGGCAGACCTCCGTGCCGGGCAGGCCCGGCAGCATCAGGTCGAGCAGGACGAGGTCGGCGCCGTTGCGCTCGAACTCGTCGAGACCGTCGGGGCCCGTGGCCGCCACGGCGACCTCGAAGCCCTCTTTGCGAAGCATGTACGACAGGGCGTCCGAGAAGGACTCCTCGTCCTCGACGACGAGCACACGGGTCACGGAAGGACCTCCGGGGCGGGAAGCGGTTCGTAAGGTGAATCTGAGGGGGCGGCCCTGTCCTCGTCGGCCTCGTCGCCGTCCAGGTCGGGGTGCTGGTGCGCCCGGTCACGGGCCGAGCCCGCCTCCGGCAGTCGCAGGGTGAACGTGGAGCCCTGTCCCTCGGAGCTCCACACCGTGACCTCCCCGCCGTGCGAGGCGGCCACGTGCTTGACGATCGCGAGACCGAGCCCCGTACCTCCCGTGGCACGGGAGCGGGCCGGGTCGACGCGGTAGAAGCGCTCGAAGACGCGCTCCTTGTCCTTCTCCGAGATGCCGATGCCCTGGTCGGTGACGGCTATCTCGATCAGGTCGCCCCCGGGCGCGGTCACCCGGCGGGCCGCTATCCCCACGCGGGTGCGGGCGGGGGAGTAGTTGACGGCGTTCTCGACGAGGTTGCCGAGCGCTGCCGCGAGCTGGCCGCGGTTCCCCCATACGTGCAGGTCGGCCGCGCCGCCCGCGGCCATCGTGATCTGTTTCGTGCCCGCCTGGTGGCGGCAGCGGTCGACGGCCTCGGCGACGAGTTCGTCGACCCGGACCGGCTCGGAGTCCTCCAGCGGGTCGTCGTTCTGCACCCGGGAGAGGTCGATGAGCTCCTGCACGAGGTTGGTGAGCCGGGTCGCCTCGATCTGCATACGGCCCGCGAAGCGCTGGACGGCCTCGGGGTCGTCCGAGGCGTCCATGACGGCCTCGGAGAGCAGGGAGAGCGCGCCGACCGGGGTCTTCAGCTCGTGGCTGACGTTCGCCACGAAGTCCCGGCGGACCGCCTCGATGCGGCGGGCCTCGGTGAGGTCCTCGACCAGCAGCAGTACCAGGCGGGAGCCGAGCGGGGCGACCCGGGCGGAGACCGCGAGGGCCTCGCCCCGGCCGGTGCCGCGCCTCGGGAGGTCCAGCTCGACCTGGCGTATCTCGCCGTCGCGGCGGGTGTCGCGGGCCATCAGGAGCATCGGCTCCACGGCCAGCTTCCCGCCCCGGACCAGACCCAGCGCGTACGCCGCCGAGCTCGCCTTCACCACGGCGTCCGCCTCGTCGAGGACGACGGCGGAGGAGCGCAGGACCGACAGCACCGTGTCGACCCCGGGCGGGAGCACCGGGTCCGTGTGCAGCGAGGTGCGGGTGGGGCGCTTCTGGTCGCGCTCGCTCCAGCGGAACGCCAGCATGGCGATCACGCCGGTGAGCACCCCGGCGATCGCTGCCGCTGCGGCGACCGCCGCGTTCACGTCCATGTCTCCAGGTTAGGCACGGGGTGCGACATCGCCACAGCCGTCGAGGGGTGACCTGCGAGACTCGTCGCCCAGAGTTCACCTTGGCGCTGGTAGTGGTTCATTTGGGATGCCGGAAACCGACGCGTCATGGGCCGAACGTGGGACTGTAGGGGCTGGAAACCGCTGTAGGAGAGGGAACGCAGATGCGTGACGCGTACCACGAGGAACTTGATTCGATCGGCGACGGTCTGGTGGAGATGGCCCGGCTGGTCGGCTCGGCCATCGGGCGCGCGACCACCGCGATCCTCGACGCCGACCTGAACCTGGCCGAGAACGTCATCGAGGGCGACAAGAAGGTCGACGAGCTCCACCACGACCTGGAGGCGAAGGCCATAGCGCTGCTCGCCCGCCAGCAGCCGGTGGCGACCGACCTGCGGATCGTCGTGACGTCCCTGCGGATGTCCGCCGACCTGGAGCGCTCCGGCGACCTCGCCCAGCACGTCGCCAAGCTGGCGCGGCTGCGCTTCCCCGAGCGTGCCGTGCCGCGCGACCTGCACGCGACCGTCCTGGAGATGGGCCAGCTCGCCCAGCGCCTGATGGCCAAGTCCGCCGAGTGCATCATCACCAAGGACGTCGACCTCGCGCTCCAGCTCGAAGCGGACGACGACGCGATGGACCTGCTGCACCGCACGCTGTTCCAGCACCTGATCGACGACCGCTGGAAGCACGGCATCGAGACCGCCGTCGACGTCACCCTGCTGGGCCGCTACTACGAGCGGTTCGCCGACCACGCGGTGGCCGTCGCCAAGCGTGTCGTCTTCCTCGTCACGGGCGAGCACGCGGACGACATCCAGCAGGACCTGCCGCCGGAGATCCAGGGATAGGGCCGGCGCTGAAAGCTTCCGTGCGCCGCTGATGCGCCCTTCACTCCGGGTCGCGGGTCGGTTGCCATGGGTGTATCCGCGTCGAGGAGGGACCCATGGCCGAATCCCCCAGCACGTCGCCCGACCCCACCCAGGAGACACCGACCGAACAGCCCGTCGAGATCAGGAACCTGATGCTGATAGGGGCCTGTGGCTGCGGGTCGGGGTGCGGGTGCGGGTGCCAGTCCGGCAGCCCGTGCCAGTGCGGCTGAGCTGTTCCTGAGGGGTCCGGCTTCGCGCCGGACCCCTCAGCCGTTTCAGCGGATCAGTCAGTAGACCAGTCAGTGGACCAGGAACGCGACCCCGGCGAACGTGGCGACGAAGGAGAACAGGAACAGGAACACCTGCGGGGTGGTCGCGTTCTCCATCGGCTCGCCCGCGTCGCGCAGCCGGAACTGGCGCCTGAACCACGGGTGGTAGACCGCCCGCAGGATCGTCAGGCTGAGGCTGATCAGGGTGAAGAAGAACAGGGCCTGGCGGCCGTCGAGGCTGCCGAAGCGCGCCTGCGCCCACAGGAACAGGGCCATGGCGCCGGGCACCGCGGCGACGATGGCGGCCCGGTGGCCCGGCTTGCGCCGGTCGGCCAGGGTCAGGCACGCGAACCCGAGGGCCGCGCCCGAGACGAGGGCGAGGACCCACCAGCCGCTCGTGGACATGCCTTGCGTCAGCATGGGGAGATCCTCGCCCTCTCGTACCGGGATTACCAGGTCAGCAGACCGACGACCGTCGTCGTGACGTCACCGGCCACGCTGACGATCTTGCCGCCGACGGTGTCGGCGAGCTTGACCGCGTCGTCGGCGTAGTTCAGGCCGACGCGGGACAGCGCGCCGCCCACGCCGAGCGTGACCAGGCCGAGGCCGAAGAGGCCGAACGCGGACTGGAACTGCTTGCTCTGCCAGTTCCAGTCGTTGCCCGCGAGCGCGAGGAACGCGCTGACCCCCTGGACGACCACCGAGGCGATGCCGACGCCGACCGCGATCGGGGCCAGCGGCGGGAAGAACAGCGAGGCGACGCCCAGGGCGACCGCGCCGCCGCCGAGGATCGTCGAGTAGTGGCCGACGACGGTCGACCACTCGCTCGCGCTGCCGACGTCCTCCGGCCAGATCCCCCAGTCGACGTACCACGGCTTGTCGCTGTCGGCGGTCTGGGACGGGTTGGTGCCGTTCGCCTCGTGGCCGCGGGCCTTGTCGGCCGCGTCCATCGCGCGCTGCTTGGCCTCGGCGGCGACCTTGGCGGTGTAGATCCGCTGGGCCTCGGAGGAGGCGGCGGCAGCGGCGGCGGCGTCCTTGCCGGCCTGGATCGCGGAGGCGCGGGCCGAGGTCGCGGACGCCTGCGCCGAGGCGGCCGAGGCGACGGCCTGGCTGGCGGAGGCGGCGGCGCGGCGCGCGGAGTAGTTCGCCGTCCGGGCCGCCGTACGGGCGACCGCCGCGGCCTGCTGCGCGGTGGCGGCGGACTTCGCGGCGTCGGCGGCCGACCGGTCCGCCGCGTCGGCGTTGGTCTTGGCCTCGGCGGCGGACTTCTGCGCGTCGGCGGCGTACCCGTCGGCCTTGTTCTTCCACGCGGTCGCCTCGGCGGCGGCCTGGCGGGCCTCGGCGGCGGCCTTGGAGGCGAGCGCCGCGTCCTCCTGGGCCTTCGCGGCGACCTTCGCGGCGTGCGCGATGGCCGCGCGGATCGCCGAGATGTGCGCGACGGAGTCCTGGTCGAGGCGGGTCACGTCGTACTGGTCGTGGGCGACGAAGTTCCGCCGCATCCGGGCCGGGCCCTCCAGCACGATCTGCGCGGCCGACTTCATGTACTGCCCGCCGTTCGCGAGCAGCTTGAAGATCTCGACCCGGTCGTCCTCCTTGATCGCCTCGGCGTGCTCGATCTGGAGGAAGCGGTGCAGGGCGACCGCGCTGCCGTCGTCCAGCGCGGCCTGCGCCTTCGCCTTGACGCTGGCCCCCGGGTTCGCGCCGAGGACGTTGAAGACCAGCACCCGGTTGTCGGCCTTGGCCGCCTCGACGGCGCCGGTCGTCAGGAAGGTGCGGACGGCGTCCGGCGCGGTGGAGGCCAGCGTGTCGGCGGCGGCCTGCGCGACGGAGACCCGGGAGATCTCGGCGACGGTGACGACGGTCTCGCGGTCGTCCTGGCCCTCGGCGAGGGCGCGGTCGGCGGAGAGCCAGTTCAGGACGTCGTACTCGGTGCCGGACAGCGCGTACTCGGCGGCCTGGCGGGTCCAGGAGCCGGAGTTGTCCAGCAGGAGCAGGGCGGCGCGGCGGCCCTTGTCGACGGCCGTGGCGGTGTCGCCGGCGGCGACGGCGGCCTCGGCGGCGGCGATCAGGTCCTTGATCTCGGACGAGGTCCGGTCGGCCTGGGTGCGCTCGCGGTTCGCCTTGGCGAGGTCGGCGGTCTCCTCCTGCGCGGCGAGGCGCGCGAGTTCGATGCCGATCGCGGTGTCGGCCTCGATGCGCGCGGTCTCGGCGGCCCGGGCGGCCTTCTCGACCTCCTGCGCCTCCTTGACCGCGTTGGTGGCGGTGTTGGCGGCCTCGACGGCGGCGTTCGCGTACTCCGTGGAGCGCTTGGCGTACTCGACGGCCTGACCGGCGTGCGCCGCCGCCTCGTCCGCCGCCGCTGCCGCCTTCTCGGCGTGCGCGGCGGCGGAGTTGGCGGCGTCGCGGGCCACGGCGGCAGCGGCTGCCGCGCGTCCGGCGAGGGTGGAGGCGGTGTTCGCTGCGGCCGTCGCGCGGGCGGCGGCGGCGTTGGCCTCGGCGGCGGCGGCCCGGGCGCGGGCGGCCTGCGCCTGGGCGACACCGGAGGACGCGGCGGCAGCGGCTGCGGCGTTCGCGGCGGCTGCGGCGTTGTTCGCGGCTGACTTGGCGGCGGCGCCCGCCGTGTCGCAGGCGGCAGCGGCGGCGCGTGCCTGGTCGGCGGCCTTCGCGGCGGTCCGCGCCTTGCTCGCCGCGTTGCGGGCGCCCTCGGCGGCGGAGCGCGCGGCTGCCGCCTTCGAGGCGTCCTTCGACGCGGCGATCGCGGCCCCGTACGCGCGGGACGCGGCGCTGCCCGCCGAGGCCGCGGCCGAGGCGGCGGCCTGCGCGGCCATGGTGGCCCGGCCGGCGGCGGCCTGGGCGACGCGGGACGCCGAGATCGCGGTGGTCGCGGCGGCTGCGGCGCCCTTCGCGGCGGAGGCGGCGGCGTTGGCGGCGCGCGCCGACTTCGCGACGTCGTCCTTGGCGGCGGCGGCCTCGTCGGCGGCCTTCAGCGCGGCGGCCTTGGCCTTCTCGGCGGCGTCCTTCGCCTTGTCGGAGGCGGCGACGGCCTGCTCGGTCTGCAACTGGGCGCGCTTGCCCTCGCGTTCGACGATCGCGACGAGCTGGTCGATCGTCGCCGCCTCCTCGTCGCGGGCGCGCGCGATGTACTGGCCGGAGACCAGGAACTGGCGGATCGCGGCCGGTGAGCCGTCGTCCAGCGCGCGCTGCGCGTACGTGGCGACCTGCGGGGAGGCGCCCGCGAGGATCTTGAAGACGGCCGAGCGCTCGTCCTCGGCCTGCGCCGTGAACTGGCCCTCGTTCAGGAAGGTGTGCAGGGCCTTGTCGTTGGCCGCGTCCAGCGCCTTCGTGCCGGCGCGCTGCACGGCCGTGCCGCTGTTGTTCATGACCGTGAGCACCGAGGCGCGCAGGTCGGAGCTGACGGCCGCCGTGTAGCCGCCGTCCAGGAAGGTCGAGACCGCGTCATCCCCCGCCGACAACGCCGTGTTGACCAAGTTCTGGACGGACCGGCCGGCATAAGGGAGACCCGCCAGCACGCCCATGCGGTTGTCCTCCGCACGGCGTGCGGGGAGGTCGGTGGTGAGGAACGCGGTGACCGCGGCCGGGGTGCCCAGCAGCGCCGCCGTGGCGGCCTCGCGGACGCTGCGCCCGCCGGTCTTGTAGGCCCACACCGCCTTGCCGCGGTCGGTGTCCGGCAGTCCGCTGTCCGCCGGGTCGTCGGCGGCGACGGCCGGCGTGGCCGTCAGCGTGAGGACCGAGGGGAGGGCCGGCAGCGCGGCGACGCCGGCGACGGCGGTGAGAATCCGGCGTCTGCTCCACAGAGAAGAGGGAGGCAAAAGGAATCATCCTTCCGGTGCTTTTTGAGTTTTCCGGCATAGGTAAAACACGTGCCATGGTGGAAAGTCAATGCCGGATTCGCATACCGGACGTGCATTGCGGCTTGTTTACCGAACTTGCACAAACGGACCTTCACATTTCTTTGAGCGTGTCATATATCACATCCGGCGGTCTGGACAGCGCTTACCTGCCGGGTCTTGGATGACATCCGCTGTGCGTACGAGTTCTTGCGGGGAGGGCTCTTCATCAGGCATGTCCTCCTCCGGAACCTGTATTCACCCGGAAATCACAGGCGTCAAAGACGGGGACATTAATGAAGGCACAAAGAACAATCTGGCGCATAGTGGGCGCCGCCACGGCGGCGGGGGCTGTGGCGTGGCTCGCGATCGGCGCATCGGGAACGGAATCCGGAGCCGCCTCTTCCGGGTCGGTTTCTTCTGTGGCGGACGAATCGCCCGGATACGCGGTCGAGAAGTACAACTATCCGCTGGCGGACAAGATCCTCGCGGAGAAGAACATCATCCTGAAGCGCGGCGACGGGCACATCACCCTCGCCGACTGCGTCACCGACACCGGCCAGCTGGAGGTGTGGGCGCACGGCAACGCCGACAAGATCTGCTTCGACGTCAAGGGGACCTCCGGCTGGCTCACGCTGGAGATCCCGGCGGTGTACGGCATCCGCGGCAACGACTACGAGACCCAGGTCGACATGACCGTCGGCACGGAGGAGAAGTCCTTCGACGTCGCGAAGAACACCTGGACGGCCGTCGGATCGAGCGCGGACGAACAGGGCCGGGACCACATCCTCGTGGAGATCAGGAGCTCGAAGTAGCCGGTGACGGCGCCTTATTACCGAACTCCCTTTCTCCAGCTCCCGCTCCTGAGGAAACCCACGCCATGACACCACCCAGACCCCTCTCCCTGCGCCTGTCCGCGCTCGCGGCGGCTCTCGTCGCCGGCCCCGTCGCGGTGTGCGCCGCGGCTCCCGTGTCCGCCGTCACCGGCACGCCCGCGACCGGCACCACGTACGCCTACACCGCCCAGATCGTCGTCGGCGACTACGCGCGCGGCTGCTCCGGTGTCCTCGTCGACACCGAGTGGCTGCTCACCGCCGCCAGCTGCTTCGCCGCCGACCCGGCCGCCTCCCTGGCCGTGCCAGCCGGGAAGCCCGCGCAGAAGACGGTCGCCACGATCGGCCGCACCGACCTCTCCGGCACCGACGGCGCCGTGCGCGAGGTCGTCGAGCTCGTGCCGCGTACGGACCGGGACGTCGTCCTGGCGCGGCTGGACAAGCCCGTCGCCGGGGTGACGCCGGCCGTCGTCTCCACCACCGCGCCGGCCGCCGGTGAGCAGCTGACCTTCGCCGGGTACGGGCGGACCAAGACCGAGTGGGTGCCGCTGAAGCTGCACACGGGCGCGCTGACCGTCGATTCCGCCGCGGCCGGCAGTGCTTCGGTCACCGGTGTCGCCGGTGCCGCCGCCTGCCAGGGCGACACCGGCGGGCCCGTCGTCCGCGGCGGCCAGCTCGTCGGGCTCAACAGCCGCTCCTTCCAGGGCGGTTGCTTCGGCATCGACGCCACCGAGACCCGTACGGGGGGTGTCGTCGCGCGCGTCGACGACATCGCGTCCTGGGTGACCTCCACGGTCGGCGCGCCGCGCGTCACCGACTTCAACTGCGACGGCGTCGAGGACATCGCGATCGCCGACCCCGGCGCCACCATCGGCGGCGACGCGGGCGCCGGCTCCGTACGGATCGTGTACGGCGGCGGCAAGGGCAACGCCGAGATCCACCAGGACCTCGACTGGGTCAACGGGGGTGCCGAGGCCGGCGACGCCTTCGGGGACGCCATCGCCACCGTCGACTACAACGCCGACGGGTGCACGGACCTGGTCGTCGGCACGCCCGGGGAGGACCTCGGGGACGCGGCCGACGCGGGCATGACCGACCTGCTCTACGGCGCGCCCGGCGGGCTCGGCACCGGCACGCTGAAGGACGCCAACTACCAGCAGGGCGCGGGCACCGGGTCCATCAAGGCGTCCGGGCCCGAGAGCGGGGACCGGATGGGGGCGGCCGTCGCCGCGTCCGTCACCAACGCCGGTGAGCCGTACATCGTCATCGGGGTGCCGGGCGAGGCGCTCGCCGGAGCCGCCAAGGCCGGTGAGGTGTTCTACCTCCAGGGCGCCACCAACGTCTCCGTCCACCAGGACAGCCTCGGCGTGCCGGGTGCGATCGAGGCCAACGACGCGTTCGGGTCGGTCGTCGCGGCCGGCTCCAACCACTTCGCCGTCGCCGCGCCCAACGAGACGATCGGGACCGACGCCAACGCCGGCAACCTCGCCGTCTTCAACCCCAACGTCCTCAACGCCGAGAAGCGGCCCACCCCGCTCTTCGGGCTCGACCAGGACCTCGACACCGTCGGCGGCGGCGCCGAGGCCGGTGACCTCTTCGGGAAGTCGCTCGCGATCGTGTCGTACCGGCCGTCCGGGGCGGCCTCGGCCACCGACTCGATCCTCGCGGTCGGGTCGCCCGGTGAGGACCTCGCCGTCGACGGCACCAACAGCGTCGACACGGGTGGGGTGCTGACCTTCCGGATCACAGCGGCCGGTACCTACACCCAGCTCAACGGCTACTCCTCCGGGACCGCCGACGACGACGTCTCCGGCACGTCCGAGTCCGGGGACCTCTTCGGCTCGACGCTGACGGCGGTCAACACGGCACCTCGCGCCGTGAGCACGGCGGCGACCCTGAAACTGGCCGTCGGCGTCCCGGGCGAGGCCATCGGTACGACCGCCAAGGCGGGCGCGGTCCAGACCTTCTCCCTCCTCGGCGCGCCGGGCGCGGGCGACCGCTGGCTGGAGGTAGGCGACGGCGACGGCATCCCCGGCACGCCGGGCGCCAACCAGCAGCTCGGCTCCAGCCTCTGGTACACGGGCACACACCTGTACGTCGGCCTCCCCTACGGCCCGTCCGCCTACGGCACCCTCTACTCCCTCCCCCTCTCCAACGTCACCGCGGGCGGCACGGTCGCCCCGGCGACGGTCTACCAGCCGGGCGCGGGCGGCCTCGCGGCCACGGGGGATCGGTTCGGGCAGTCGGCTCGGTGAGCGGGGCGGTTCCCGCAGGGTAGGTGACCTGAACACCCCTGTCCGGCTTCGGCTGGGCGGGGGTGTTCGGGGTTCGGTTGGGCGGGGTGTTCGGGTGCGGCGGGGGTGCTTACGCCTTCTTACTTCTTACGCCGCCGAGCCGCCTTCTTCTTGAGCTCGGCCTGTCCCCGCTTGGTCCAGTCGCCCTGGTGTAGGTGACACCGGGAGGTCCCCTTCATCGTCTTGTTCTGACAGGGCCCTTTGGGGGTGGGCCACTTGCACTTCCCCTGCTTCCAGTCGGCCATGGTTGCTCCCTCCTCCGGAACTTTCAGGGTGCGGGGGTTGGCGGGCGCGGGGGAGGGTGCGAATCGGACGTGCGTGCGAGGGCTGGGGCGTACACGGGTGCTTTTCGGGGCGCGGAGTGTTGCCACTGGCCCCCTCCAGCCTTCCGGCACGAGCATGAATGGGCAGTATCTGCGGTTCAGCACAGGCAAGTCCTGGCACTTCCTCCACCACCTCCTGCCCGCGCCGGCTTCCCCGTGGACGTTGCCTTCGGCGAGAAGCCACTCCCCGAGGCGGTGGACAGGGGCTACTCATCCACGGCTGTACGCCGACCTGACCGCGTACTTCGAGGTCGCCGCGCACCAGGGCTACGCGATACCGGCATGGATCGACTGACCTGGATGCTATGTACGTACGCCGTGGAACACGCCGACTTCCCGGGCGCGATGCTCGGGGCCAACCCCTCTGCTTGGCCGGCCGGTTCGACCCTTGTGGATTAACACTTGCATTAACATTGCGGCCGTGGCTCAATGGGAAGTGGTCCTTGTCGACGAGGTTGCGGCATGGTTCGAGGCGCTTGCGGAGGAGGACTGGGGCAGCGCTGAACAGGTAGAAGACGCCATCGATATGTTGGCGGCAACGGGTCCGACACTTGGCCGTCCGCTGGTCGACCGAATCAAGGGCGCCGGAAACCACCATCTGAAGGAGCTGAGGCCGGGATCGTCCGGAAGCAGCGAGATCCGCATCCTCTTCGCCTTCGATCCCGTGCGGCGGGCAGTGCTCTTGGTGGCCGGCGACAAGGCTGGAAACTGGCAGCGCTGGTACGACGTCAACATTCCGCTCGCTGAAGAGCGGTATCAGGAACATCTGGCCGATATCGACATCAGGGAGTACGAATGACTGCCGTGAGCTGGGAGGAGACCAGACGCAAGGCGCGCGAGCGGCGTGAAGCCGCCGGGTTGCCGGTGCGTTCGGCTCAGGAGAAGCAGGCGGCGATGAACAGGCTGACCGCGGAAGTTCGCGCTCACAAGCTCGCGGAGGTCAGGCAGGAGCAGGCATTGACTCAGCGTCAGGTCGCCACGTCGATGGGGGTCTCCGCACCCAGGGTGTCCGCGATCGAGCACGGCGACCTGGACCGCGCGGAAGTCGCGACCCTCCGGGCGTACGTAGAAGCGCTGGGCGGCCGACTCCGCGTGGTCGCGGACTTCGGAGACGCGGAGTACACCGTCGCCTGAAGGGCCCTCGGCAAGGAAGTGCGGTGACTCTTCGTAGGTATCGCATGCTTCGATGCTGGTCAGGATCGGTGAGGGCGTGTGCCCATCGGAGCCGAGGGCGGGGAGCCGAGGGCTTCGCTTGCGGCATTGATGAACTGTTCACGGCTGATTTCGTGTGCCGTCTGGTTGTGGGTGAGTAACTCAACCGTCTCGGATGCCTGAACCAGCAGAGCGGATAATGTGTCGGCATCGCTTTGTAGGTTTTCGAGTGCTTCGCGAGAGGCAGCTCGGCATTGCTCTGCACTCGCCAGCATCTCTGCCAGGATCGGGTCTCCGTCGAGAATCTCGCCATGCTCACGTGCATGCGTCAGAAGGTGATTCACCTGGCCAGTGCATTCTTGAAGGGACTGCGTGGCGATCTGGAGATCCGCGAAAGAGCTGGAATCGCTGTTCTCCATGGTTGTCAGACCTGCCTCTGCGGCATGGATGAATTTCGCGGAGGCAGCCACGTCTTCCTGCATGATCTCGGCTAGTTTCTCAGCCGCTTGGGCTACCTCGGGCGGCCCCAGCAGAGCGATGCGTCTGGCCCGTCCCGTCATACGGCCAGCGGCTTCTCGCAACGGTTCCAGGCTCGACTGATCGGTATCACTGGCATCGGCGGGAACCTGTGTGAGCCGTAGGCATTCATCCCATGTCTCCAGGAATCCCTCGTAAGCGGTCAGGCGCTGTTGCCGAAGCCAGTGGGAGTGCTCGACTACGGCCTGGTCCTGTACTTGCTGGATTACGGTCTGCGCATTCCGGTCAGCTCCAGCCTTGGCGCCTCGGGCCGAGACGATAGCACCTATCACGGTACCGGCCAGGCCGAATGCTGCTGCTGTCAACGCGATCGCCAACTCGTTCACAACACTCATCATCCATTGCGGAAGGCTTCGGGTAAACGTCGCAAAGGCGGAAATAGGGTTCAAGGGTACTCGCTGCCTGAGTGTTCGCCGTGCTTGTCAGTATTCTCCCTTCCGCCCCTCCAATACCGTGAGGAACATCTCCGTCGTGCTCCGGGTCTCTTTCGTGTTCATCTGGAGGGTGACCTCGACCGTTTCCCAGGTTCCCTCGGGGGACGCATGGCGGATGATGATGTCGATGCCAGGGGAGTCGGCGTCGGAGGGCGAGGGCAGCCACATCAGGACGAGTTCGCCGACGAGGCGTAGGTCGCTACCAGTGCGGGCACGCGCGTCATCGAAGGGATGCCTGGGCCGCGCGAACACCACCCACGCACCCTCGATGCCCAGCCCAACGGCGACGAGCGCCATGCTGGCCCACAGGCCTTTCCGTATCGCACGGAATACGGCCACCGTACCTGTCCACGGAGGCATACGGTCGACTCAGCCGCAGCGAAGAAAGGCCCACATGGACACCGTCAAGCACCAACGCGCCCAGCACTTCGTCGACTTGCACAAGAAGGACGGTTGCTTTCTCCTTCCCAACGCCTGGGACGTCGGCAGCGCACGCCTTCTGGAGTCCGCCGGGTTTCCGGCCGTGGCGACGACCAGTGCGGGGATCGCCTTCTCGCTGGGCAGGCCGGACCACGGTTACGGCGAGGGGCGTGTCGACCGTACGACGATGCTGGCCCGGGTCGCAGAGATGGCGGCCGGGGTCGGTGTGCCGCTCAGTGCGGACCTGGAGGACGGGTATGGGGCGTCCCCCGAACTTGTCGCTGAGACCATTGAGTTGACGATCGCGGCGGGGGCGGCGGGCGGCAACATCGAGGACTTCACCGGGGATCGGGCAACTCCCCTGTACGGCACGGCACTTGCCGTGGAACGGATCCGCGCGGCCCGGGAAGCGGTCGACGCGAGCGACATCCCCTTCGCCCTGGTCGGCCGCACCGACGTCCTCCTCACGGGCGGCACCCTCGACGAGGCGATCGGCCGTGCCAACGCGTACCTCGCGGCGGGCGCCGACTGCGCGTTCGTGCCGGGTGCGGCGGACGCGGAGAGCATCGGCGCGCTGGTCCGGGGGATCGACGGCCCGCTGAACGTCGTCATGGGGCTGACGGGCGGCAGGCTGTCGATGGCGGACCTGAGGGAGCTGGGGGTGCGGCGGGTGACGGTCGGGGGGAGCATCGTCCGCACGATGTATCGCCAACTCGTCGACGCAGCGCGGGAGTTGGCCGAGCAGGGCACCTTCACCTATGCCTCGGCGCAACTCCCGCAGGACGAGATCAACGCCCTCTACGAACGCCGGTGACGAACCCATTCCGCGGCGGCCCGAGCCATCCGTCTCGCCGGTTCGTCCTCGGCGATCGCCTGCCACACGCGGGAGTTGGCCACGGAGAACACGTCGACGGACGCGCGCCGCGCCGCCGCCCACGCCGGGAACTGTCCCCGGGCCCACAAGTCGGCGTCGTACGCGGTGTGTCCGGCGTCCATGAGGCGCGGGACCAGCACGGCGGGGTCGATCCACGCGGCCCCGACCGTGGCCTGGGACCAGCCGACCAGGTGGGCGCGGTCGCCGACGAGGAGGTCGTCCGGCGCGAGGGTGGTGTGCAACAGGGTGTCGCCCGCGAGGAGTTGGGGGTCGGCGCCGCGGACCCAGGAGCCCCACCGGTGCTCGGCGTTCCGCAGCTCCACGCCCGGGCGAGGGGTGTCGTGGACCTCCTGCAACGCCCTTGCCACGAGCGGGAGATCGGGGGAGCCGGGGGTGAGGTCGGCGGGGTGGCCGACGACGTGGTCGTAGCCGAGGAGGTCCCAACCACCGGCCCGTACCCGCCACTTGAGGCGGGGGGAGGCCATCGGGAGCCAGGGGTTCACCGCCGCTTCGCGGTTGTGCGTGTGGACCTGGAGGTAGTCGTCCGGCGCGCCCTTCACGAAGACGGCCGAGGCGGCGGTGTGCACGGTCACCGCCAGCAGACCGGTCCTCGGCTCGAACTCCCGTACCCGGCCCGTGCGTTCCTCCACCGCCCGGCGCGCGGCCGGGGGCAAGTCGTCCCAGTGGTGCACGAGCGCCTCCGCTACTGCTGTACGACCGCCTTCGGCTCGGCCCCTGCCTCAACTGCCTTGGCCTCGGCGGGGATTCGCCGCAACAGCATCCAGTACCCCGCACCGGCGACCGTACCCACCACCGCGCACACTCCCCACAGCCAGTCCGCGCCGAGGCGGTCGATGACGAGGCCGGACATGAGGGGGGCGATGAGGGCGGCGGCGGACCAGGAGAGGGTGTACATGCCCTGGTAGCGGCCTCGCCCCTGGGTGGGGGAGAAGCGGACCACCAGCCCTGTCTGGGTGGGGGCGTTGACGATCTCCGCGAGGGTCCAGACGCAGACCGTGAGGGCGAAGACGCCGACCGAGCCGGCGAAGGCGGTGAGGCCGAAGCCGTACCCGGCGAGGGCGGAGGAGATGACCAACAGCCGTACAGGGTCGCGGTGTTCGATGAAACGGGTGACCGGGATCTGGAGGACGACGATGAGGACGCCGTTCACCGCGATCGCCGTTCCGTAGTCGGCCGGCGAGAAGCCCGCCTCGCCCATCGCCACCGGCAGCCCCACGGCGCCCTGCTGGAAGATCAGCGCGACGAGGAAGGAGAGCCCGACGAGGGACATGAAGCGCCGGTCGCGTACGACGGTGGAGAGGGAGACGTCCTCCCCCGCCTCCTGGGCCTTCGGAGCCGGCCGGGACTCCGGCAGCTTGAGGAAGACGACGATCGCGCACACGAACGTCATCCCCGCCTCGATGAGGAACCCGGCGAGGTAGCTGACCTCCGCGATCAGCCCGGCGCCCGCGGAGGAGACGGCGAACCCGAGGTTGATCGCCCAGTAGTTGAGCGAGAACGCCCGCACCCGGTCCTCGGGCCGCACGATGTCCGCCATCATCGCCTGCACCGCCGGCCGCGACGCGTTGCTCGCCGCGCCGACCAGGAACGCGACCCCGGCGATGGCGACCGGGTCGGTCATGAAGCCGAGCAGCGCGACCGAGAACGCCGTCGAGAGCTGCGCGATCAGCAGCGTCGGCCGCCGCCCGAGCCGGTCGGCCATCACGCCGCCCGCGAGGGACGAGACGACGCCGCCGAGCCCGTGCAGCGAGGCGACGAGACCGGCGTACGACGCGGAGTAGCCGCGGTCGAGGGTCAGGTACAGCGCCATGAACGTCGCGACGAACGCGCCGAGGCGGTTGACCAGCGTGCTGGTCCACAGCCACCAGAACTCGCGGGGCAGGCCGGAGACGCTCTCGCGGGCGGCGCGTCTGAGGGACGCGATGGACATGGGGACCCCCGAGGTAAGTGGTGCAAGCGGTGATCGTATGTTACGAGAGGCGGCGTTCCGGGAGCCAGCCGATTAACAGATCCCGTCAATGCACCGTGCGGCGCGGTGTCCCAAACCCTTCGATTACGCTCAGACGTATGGCCGACGCACCGTACAAGCTGATCCTCCTCCGCCACGGCGAGAGCGAATGGAACGCGAAGAACCTGTTCACCGGCTGGGTGGACGTCAACCTCAACGAGAAGGGCGAGAAGGAGGCGGTCCGCGGTGGTGAACTCCTGACGGCCGCCGGTCTCCTGCCCGACGTGGTCCACACGTCCCTCCAGAAGCGCGCGATCCGTACGGCCCAGCTGGCCCTCGAATCCGCCGACCGCCACTGGATCCCCGTCCACCGCAGCTGGCGCCTCAACGAGCGCCACTACGGCGCCCTCCAGGGCAAGGACAAGGCGCAGACCCTCGCGGAGTTCGGCGAGGAGCAGTTCATGCTGTGGCGCCGCTCCTACGACACGCCGCCGCCTCCGCTCGCGGACGGCACGGAGTTCTCCCAGTCCGCCGACCCGCGCTACGCCTCCATCCCGCCGGAGCTGCGCCCCCGCACGGAGTGCCTCAAGGACGTCGTCGTCCGCATGCTCCCCTACTGGTACGACGGCATCGTCCCCGACCTCCTCGCGGGCCGCACGGTCCTCGTCGCCGCCCACGGCAACTCCCTGCGCGCCCTGGTCAAGCACCTCGACG
Source organism: Streptomyces niveiscabiei (assembly GCF_033794345.1). Lineage (NCBI taxonomy): Bacteria > Bacillati > Actinomycetota > Actinomycetes > Kitasatosporales > Streptomycetaceae > Streptomyces > Streptomyces niveiscabiei. The sequence continues at coordinate 34,879 of NZ_JARAYJ010000036.1, read as the reverse complement.
GCATCTCGGACGCGGACATCGCGGGCCTCAACATCCCCACCGGCATCCCGCTGGCCTACGAACTCGACGCCGACTTCAAGCCGCTCACCCCGGGCGGCACGTACCTGGACCCCGAGGCGGCTGCGGCTGCGATCGAGGCGGTCAAGAACCAGGGGAAGAAGAAGTAACCACGCCTGAACTGGCCCCCTCTCTGCGGTTTCTCAGGAGGGAGGGGGCTTCCTGGCAACCAGCGGCAGCGGCCAGCTGGCGCAGGCCACGAGTGCGCTGCCGTCCTCGGTGAGGAAGAGCAGGGTGAACCGTGTCCGATTTTCAGGATCGATCAGCGCTGTGCGCACAGGCCGGCCATATTCCCTGATGAGCTGCACGGCTCGCGCCAGGCCAGAAGGTTCGAATCCGTGCATCCGCATGCGCTGAAGTCGGCGACTGAAGACTCCCGCATGCGCACCAGTGGGTTGTCCCCGCTCCTCCACCGAGTAGGGGGCGCCGCTGCGGAGGGCGGCCAGAGCCAGCACGGATGCCTCGTCATCACCGATCAACAGCGATTCCAGCACATGCCGTTCCATGGTCACCCCGTTTGGATCGTGCGGTACAGCAGCCAGCCTTCGTCCCTTCGCCGCAGGTCAAGGCCGCAGCGAGCCTCTGGATCACTTCAGCTTCCCAATCTGATGTCACGCAGCTACGTAGGCCAGGGACGGTCTGTCAGCGGCGACCAGTAGCCTGCGACGATCAGCCGTCACGCGCCTGGAGATGTCGTGGAAGCTACCACTCTCGTCAGTCCCGATCAGTTGTGGTCGGCGCAGGAGGTCTTGGTTCGTCCGAGCCCTGTGCCAGCGGCGGCAGGGGTCTACGGGTGGCACTTCGAGCAGCCGCCCCACCCCGACCTGGACGCTGGGCGCCTGCTGTACGTCGGTATAGCCCCACGGTTCATGTCGAACCGGACCAGCACGCAGAACCTTCGCAAGCGGGTGCGCTACCACTACCGAGGCAACGCGGCCGGCTCGACGCTGCGGCTCACCCTCGGATGCCTGCTCGGCCTTGAACTGCGCCGTGTGGGCAGCGGCAAGCGGATGACCTTCGGCAAGGCCGGCGAAGCCACCCTGAGCCAGTGGATGGCGGACAACGCGCGAGTGTGCTGGATTGGGCAGAGCGAACCATGGGACCTGGAGTCACAGCTCATCTCCCAGCTCGACCTCCCGCTGAACCTGGACCAGAACCGCCATAACGCGTTCCACGGTCGCCTGAAGGAGATACGAGCCCAAGCACGCCAGCGAGCACGAGAGTTGCCTATCAGCTCGTAGGCCGTCGGACGGGCGCCCTCTCTGTGGCTTCTCTGCGGGGAGGGGGCTTGTTCGCTGTGTGCCAGGGGCCGTTTCAGCTGTCCGTGTCCTTGGGGTGCCGGGTGGACGCGTAGACGAGGTGCACGGTGTGACGCGGCTCGTCGACGAGGTAGCGGACCCGGCCACCGGAGGTGACCTCGTACTCCCATTGCGGGTACTGCGTGCCGCCCAGGGTGGCGGTGGCGAGGCGGCCACGGAGCCGGTGCCGGCGGTCGGGGTCGTTCGTGGAGTCGGGGGAGCTCCGTAACGCTTCGTAACAGCGCCGAGTGTTGCCCGGGGCTTCCGTGCACAGGTCGCCCCAGCCCTTCGCCGCTTCGTTCGTGGCGAACCGCAGGCGCCATTCGGTGCCGACCGGCGGTGGCGGGACGTCGTCGCCGCGCTTGGGGCTCATGGAGCGGGTGCCTCGCCGTGGTCCTCGTCAGGAAGGGGGGTGGTGAGCTGTGCCGTCAGTTCGGGGTCCGCGAGGATCCTCGCGGTGGCGCGCCACTCGACGATGACCCGGTGCAGATTGGAGTGCACATCCAACTCGACGGCGTCACTGGTGGCGTTCACGAGGTCGACGACGAACTCACGCACCTCTTCGGCGGAGAGGTGGCGGGCCCACGGAAAGACCGCCGGCAGAGCTGCCAGGACAGCTCGGGCACCTTCGTCGCTGCTGATGAGCGCCGTGAACAGCCGGGCGGTGACGTCGGCCGTTTCCTCGCGCTGCCGGTCGTGGCGTTCGGTGGTCAGGTACAGGTCTTCGCCGTCACGGCGGGTGACGTGAACCCGCTGGGCTCGTTCGACGCTGTCGGCAACCCGCTTGGAGTTCTTCGACAGGTCGGAGAACGAAACAGTCAGGGTGGACATAACGGCAAGGTACTTCGGAATGTGTTCCGAAGTCAAGGGGTGGCGTTGAGTCGAGAGGGCGAGGTGGATCACCTGTCGTCCGCGACGGCCTCGGCTCTGGACGGGAACGCGGAGGCCAGGTAGTGGCGTAGCCGTTCGGCGTCTGCCACTGTGGCGCGTTCGCTGGACCGGCGTACGGTCACGCCCCGGCCTTCGTCCGCAGCGGGGTGCCTGGAGGTCACGGCTGGTCCGCGACTTTCCCGGCCACCGCGTCGAGGAACGACACGTCGACGCCGGTCAGGTACTGCTCGCGCTCGGCGAGGAACCGCTTGGTGTGCGGCTGCGCCTCGTGCGTCTCGAACGCGGCGCGGTCCGCGTACAGCTCGTAGAAGACGCGGACGAGGGGTTCGCCCTCGGGGATGTGCGTGACGTAGGCCAGGGTGCCCGGCTCCTGTGTCCTGATGCCCTTCAAGGTGTCGAGGACCAGTTCGTCGAAGGCGGCTGCTGCTTGCCGATCGCGGAGGGTGAAGCGTACGAGCAGGCCGAACTGGCGTTCACTCATGAGCGTTCCTCGGGTGGGCCAGGTCGGGAAGTGGTCGAACTCGCCGGCTTTGACGCCCCTGAGGAAGGCGGCGAGTTTGGCGGGGGTGGGGGTGATGGTATCGGTGGGTTTGTTGCTTTCGCGGAGCAGGATGTGGCCGTCGTGGTGGGCGAGTTCCACGCATTCTTCTGCGTCCACGCTGGAGAACTACGAGTGTGGCGTCCGCGTCCAGGTGCCACCTCCGTCATGCCGGATACTTACAGTTCCTCGCCAAGGACGGACAGGTATGTCTCACGCAGTGCGCTGAGCGCCGGGTGGTCGACGGCCAGGGGTGTGCCGTCGATCGCCGACAGGGCGCGCACGCCGATCGAGGTGTTGGTGGCGAAGGCGGCTGGCATGGCCTTGGCCTCGTCGAGGGTTAAGGCAGTGGTCTTGTACTCGGCGCGTTCCTGGAGCAGCGTGGTGGTCACGCCGGGGAGTACCGGCCCCTCCGGCCGGATGACGGTGCCGTTCTTGTCGATGAAGCCCACGTTCCACGTTCCGCCTTCGGTCACGTGCTGGTCGGGACCGAGGAAGAGTGCGTCGTCGAATCCCCTGAGCCGTGCCGTGCGGCGAGCGTGCAGCGCCCCAAAAAGGCCGCAGTGCTTGACCTCTGGAAGATCACGCTCGTACCGCACGCTCATCACGGTGAGTGGGGGCGGAGGCAACTCACCCGCAGGACGCACAGTCACCATGATCTGAGGTGTGCGTCGAACACGGTCCGGCTGTCGCGGACGAGTCGTTCCATGTGCAGGGACAGTCCGCGGATGCGGCGATCAGCGTCGACGCGCATGGAGGTGAAGTGTCCGTACGACGTCAGTGCCAGGGGGAGTAAATCCTCTGCCGTCGTGGGGTGTTCGTTCAGGTTCGGCATGCCGTTCAGCATGTCAGCCGCGCACCTGCGTGGCGGGACGCTGGAGCAGGTCGAACTGGCGAGAGCGGGTGACCTACCCGCCGTGTTCCCAAGGGTTCAGCAGCAGCACGCCTGTGCGGATCAGGTGTTTGGTGTTTCTGCTGACCAGGGTCCAGTTGTTCGCGAGGGCTGTGGCAGCGATCAGGGCGTCGGGTGGGTCGATGGTGGTGCCGGTGGTTTTGAGGTGTTTGTGGAGGGTGAGGTAGGCGAGTGCTTCCCTCTCTCCTACGGGGGCGATGCGGTCGCGGTACTCGTGGCGGATGCCGGTGAGGGCCTGTTGGAAGGCGGACCTACGGACGGGGTCCGGGGTTGCCGCGACGCCTGCCTCGATCTCCGCGACGGTGATGACACTGAGGTGGAGGGCGGGGGACGGAGCCGAGCGTGCCCAGGCAACCACTGCGGGGGCGGGCTTCGGTCGTGTGGTGAGTTCGGCGACGACGTTCGTGTCGAGCAGGTAGATCACTCGCCGCTCGCCGCGTCGTCGTAGGAGCGTTGGCCGAACTCCAGGCCCTCGAACGGCGCCGAGGTCAGCCGTTCCAGGAATCCGTCGCTGCCGAGGGTCGCCCAGCGGTGGAGCATGTCGGGCAGGGCGTCGAGGTCGGTGTCGGCGAGTTCGGCGTCGAAGTGGGTGACCTGCTGGGCGGGAAGCGACTCCCGGATCTCCCGGATCGTCCGCAGTGGGTGGCGGGGTTCTTCGGGCTCGTGCGGCGGTGGGCTCGGGGCGGTGCTCATGGTCGGCTCCTTCGCGTCGCGGCCCGCGGACTGGTCCCACGTCCAGGGTAGGGCGGGGAAGGTGCGCGAGGGATGGGTCAGTTCAGGAAGTGGTCGAACTCGCCGGCTTTGGCGCCCGCGAGGAAGGCGGCGAGTTTGGCGGGGGTGGTGGTGATGATCTCGGTGGGGTTGTCGCTCTCGCGCATCAGGATGTGGCCGTCGTGGTGGGCGACCTCGACGCAGGCTTCCCCTCCGTCTCCGGAGAACGACGACTTCTGCCACTGGATGGATGCGCTCATGCTGGTGCGTCTCACAGTTCTCGTGCGATGTGGTGGATGAGCTGCCGCGACTCTTCCGGGCTGAGCGATTCGCGCTCGGCGAGGTCGAGCAGCTTCGCGTACCTCTTGAGGTCGGCCTCCGAGTCCAGGTAGCGGCCTCCGAACGGGCTGTCGATCTGGACTGTATCCAACTGCGGAACGACCCCGTACGCGTATACGACGGGCTGTGTGACCTCGATGAACTCCTCGCACGTGAACGGGATGACGCGCACGATGAGTGAGGGGCGGTGAGACGCCTCCACGAGGTGTTCGAGCTGTTCCCGGACCACCTTCCGGCCGCCGTATCGCATACGGAGAGCAGCTTCGTGGATGATCGCGGTGAACGGTGGCGGATCGTCCCGGTCGAGGATCGCGGCACGCCTGAGCCGGTGCTCGACGCGCGTTTCGATCTCGTCGGCGGGTCGTTTCACCAGAGACGCGGAGAACAGGGCGCGAGCGTAGTTCTCGGTCTGGAGCAGGCCGGGGAGGGTGATGGTCTGCAACGTACGCAGCTTGGTCGAGTGGTGCTCCAGCTCCGCGATGTCCAAGAAACCCGGGGCAAGAATGCCTCGGTACTCGTCCCACCAGAACTGGCCCCGGTGCTCGCGGGCGATGGCGCAGAGTGCCTCGATCAGGAGTTCGTCGTCGCACTCGTAGAAGGACGCCAACCGTCGGATCCGCTCCTCGCTGACCCCGATCCGCCCCGCTTCCAGGTGACTGATCTTGGCCTGGTCGACGGAGAGCATCCCAGCGGCTTCCCGTGAGGCCCGGCCCGCCTTGTCGCGCAGTTTTCGCAGCTCAGCGCCGAGGCGTGCCTGACGCACGGTCGGGTTCTCCCTGGGTGGCATGAGTCCCTTCCCCTTTGCCTGATCTGCGGGTGCCGTTCACGCTCCCATGGTTCCACCCTTCTGCGTCAACCTTTGGTGAAGGATTGCCACGTGGCATAACTGCCCCCTACGGTGCTTCTCGCGCAACGGACGCCCGCGTTGGGAGACCCCGCCATGTCCTCGTCCTCCACCCCCCCTGACCGTCCGCCTCATCGCCGCCAACGGCTCCTTCGCCGCTGCTCTCCTCCGCGACCAGCTCGCTGCTCTCCTCCGTACGACCGGTCACGAGAGCCTCGTCGACTCGGCGCGGCTGTGCATGAGCGAGGTCGTTACCAACGTGTACCGGCACACCAGGACGCGGCTCGTGTACGTCAGAGCGGCGGTGACCGAGAAGAGCGTCACGGTGTTCGTGCGGGACGATCTGCCGTGTGTGCTGGCGATGCCCGAGGTGGTGGATTTCTGCGAGGGCGGGAGGGGGCTGTTTCTGCTCGACAGCCTCACCGACTCGTGGGGGACGCGGATCTATGGGGCGCCGGCGCCTTCGGGGAAGGACGTGTGGTTCCAGTTCGTGGCGGGTGGACGAGGGGTGTGCTGAACCGGCGTCGGGGACCAGGCAACGTCGGCGGCCGATCCCTCGTCTGGCAGGGGGAACAGGTAGGAACCACCCCCCGAAACGGAGCGCCCGGTGCTCGTAGGACTGCTGACCGCCGTCGTGGCGTCGATCTGTTACGGCACGGGTTCCGTGCTGCAAGCTGTCGGCTCCCGTAAGGCGGCCCGGCGCGCGGCGGCTGAGGCGGGGCAGGTCACCGCGCACGGTGGGCCCAGCCTCTCGTCCACCGCGAAGGCCGCGATGACCTGGGAGTTCATCGTCGGGACGATTCTGGACTTCGTCGGCTTCGGGCTGGGGGCGCTGGCCGCCCGGCTGCTGCCGCTGTTCCTGTCGCAGACGGTGATCAGCGCGAACCTCGTCATCACGGCCGTGCTCAGCGTCAAGCTGCTCGGGATTCGGCTGACCAGGGCGGAGTGGACGTCGATCGGGGTGGTGTGCTCGGCGCTGGTGCTGCTGGCGAGTGCGGCGGGGCCGGAGGGGAGTGGGCGTACGCCGATCGCGACGCACTGGTGGCTGCTCGCGATCTCGGTGTTGTTGATGGTGGGCGGGACGGTGCTGGTCCGGCTGCTCGGGGGGCGTGCCGCGATCCTGGCGGGCCTGCTCTCCGGGCTGGGCTTCGGCGCGCTCGGTGTGGGCGTGCGGGTGCTGAACGGGATCGACCCGTTCGACGTGGGCGCGCTGCTCGGTGACCCCGCGCTGTACGCGATCCTCGTCGCCGGGATCGGCGGCATGTACCTGCACACGGTGGCGCTCCAGATCGGCTCGGTGAACGGCGCGACGGCCGCGCTGGTCGTCGGCGAGACCGTGCTGCCCGGCATGATCGGGGTGTGGTGGCTGGGGGACGCCTCCCGGCCCGGGTTCGCCTGGCTCGCGGTGATCGGGTTCGTGCTGGCGGTCTCGGGGGCGGTGGCCGTGGCGTGGTTCGGGTCGGAGGGGGAGGCCGGGGAGGCTACGGCGGCTTCGGACGACGCCGTCGGCGGGGAGCCGGAGCTCGCGGGGGAGCGGGGGTAGCGGGGGAGCGGGGTCGGCCGGGGGTTTTAACCGGGTGCCCGCGAAGATCGGCGGACGTATGTTCTGGGTGCATGGACTGGCTCACCTGGCATGACGCGTACGACAACCCCGACTCCTACCTCTCAAGTCGCCTAGTTCTGGTGAAGGAACGCCTCCGCGAGGCCCTGGACGCCGCCCCGGAGGGCGAGTTGAGGGTGGTGAGTCTGTGCGCGGGGCAGGGGCGGGACCTGATCGAGGTGCTGGCCGAGCATCCGAGAAGGAAGGACGTGTCGGCCCGGCTCGTCGAACTGGACCCGCGTAACACCGAGTTCGCCCGGAAGCTGGCCGCAAAGGCGGGGCTCGACGGGGTCGAGGTCATCACCGGGGACGCGTCCCGCACCGACCATTACGCCGACTTCGCGCCCGCCGACGTCGTCATGGTGTGCGGGGTGCTCGGGAACGTCGTCCGCGCCGACATGGAGCGCATCGTCGACCACTGCACGGCACTGTGCCGGACCGGCGGCACGCTGGTGTGGACCCGTACGCGGCACTTCAACACGCCGCTCCAACAGTGGCTGGAGGAGCGGGAGTTCGAGCCGGTGTGGGTGTCGGGGCCGGAGGTCGAGTACGGGGTGGGGGCGCATCGGTACCGGGGAGCCGCCCGCCAACTCCCGCCAGGCGTCAGCATGTTCGACTTCGTCGGCTACGACGTGCTGGACCCACAGGAGTTGTGAGCGGCGCGTCTGCCTTAGTGAAGTGGAGTGACCCTCACGTATCGTCAACTGACCGCAGTTCAGCGGCTCTTGGTCAAGAAGATCTGGCGTTTTCGCTTTGCGGAGCGAATCTTGGTGCTAGCGTGATACGCAACAAGACGAGAGTGGCCCCACCAGAGCCCGGAGTGTTACCAGCACTCCGCTGATGGGGCCGTGACGACAACGACTTCGTAAGGAACTGTCGCCATGCGCCATTCTATCGCGCACGCCTTTTTTGCCTGCCTGCGCACCCTGCTCTCCCTCGTCCTCCCCGGGACGGGTCAACGCCGCAAGGCGGCTGCGCCCACCGCGCCCGCCCCCGAGCCCGTCATCCCGGAAAGCCCCTGGTCACGGCCCTGGACCTCGCCGTCCAAGGAAGAGGCCGCCGAGATCTTCCGGCGCCAGGCGGAGCGCCAGGCGCAGGCGAGGGCCGAGTACAACCTGCGGCGCCAGAAGGAACGCCGCCGGGTGCTGGAGTTCGCGGCGATGGGGATCGACTACCCGTACACGTACCCGGGCGCGCCGTTCGGGTTGGACGAGTTCGAGGTGGGCGCGTGAACTGCCTTACGTAGCAGGGTGGTTGCTGGGCTTCGTCAGGTGGCTGAACGCGTCGAGGTTGCGGGTCGACTCGCCGCGTGACACCCGCCACGCGTACTCCTTGCGGATCGCGGAGGCGAAGCCCAGCTCCAGCAGGGTGTTGAACGCGCCGTCCGCCGCTTCGAGGGTCTGGCCGAGGAGGCGGTCGATCTCGTCCGGGGTGACCGTGGACAGGGGCAGGCGCGCGGTGACGTAGATGTCCCCCAGGGGGTCCACCGCGTAACTCACCCCGTACAGCTTCAGGTTGCGTTCCAGCAGCCAGCGGTGGACGGCCGGTTCGTTCTCGTCGGGGTGGCGGATGACGAAGGCGTTCAGGGAGAGGGAGTGGCGGCCGACGCGGAGGGAGACCGTGGTCTTCAGCTTGCGGGTGCCGGGGAGTTCGGCGACGTACGTGCCGGGCTCGGGGGACTCCCAGGAGACGCCCGCTTCGCGGAGCGCCGTCTCGATCACCTCGTGCGGGTCAGCCATGGTGCGAGCGTACGTGCTGGACGGCGGCGGCGTAGACGTCGGCCGTGGCCGCCGCCGCTGTGTCCCAGCCGAAGCGCTGGGCGTGGCTGGCTGCGGCGCGGCCCATGCGGTGCGCCAACTCCGGTGCGTCCGCGAAGCGTTCGAGGACGCGGGCGTAGCGGGCGGGGTCGTGGCCGTCGATGAGGAAGCCGGTCTCGCCGTCGCGGACGGCGACGGGGAGACCGCCGACGGAGGCCGCCAGGATCGGCGTACCCGTCGCCTGCGCCTCTATCGCCACGAGGCCGAAGGACTCGCTGTACGAGGGGACGACGAGGACGGACGCCGCGCGGAACCAGTCCGCCAACTGCGCCTGGCCGACGGGGGGTCGGAAGCGGACGACGTCCGCGATGCCGAGGCGGGACGCGAGTTTCTGGAGGCCCTCCGGCTTCGCGAGGCCGCTGCCGCTGGGGCCGCCGACGATCGGGACGACGATCCGGGTGCGCAACTCGGGGCGGGCGTCCAGGAGTTCGGCCACCGCCTTCAGGAGGATGTCCGGCGCCTTCAGGGGCTGGATGCGGCCCGCGAAGAGGGGGACCAGGGCGTCCGGGGGGAGGCCGAGGCGTGCGCGGGCCGCGGCTCGGCCGTCGCCCGGCGTGAAGCGGTCGAGGTTGACGCCGGGGTGGACGACGGCGACCTTCGCGGGGTCGGCGTGGTAGTGGCGCACCAACTCCGCCGCTTCCTCGGCGGTGTTGGCGATCAGCCGGTCGGCGGCGTCGACGATCTGGGTCTCGCCGATGACACGTGCCGCCGGTTCGGGGGTGTCGCCGTCGGCGAGGTTCGCGTTCTTGACCTTGGCCATGGTGTGCATGGCGTGGACGAGGGGGGCGCCCCAGCGCTGGGCGGCCAGCCAGCCGACATGACCTGAGAGCCAGTAGTGGGAGTGGACGAGGTCGTAGTACCCCGGCCGGTGGCCCGCCCACGCCTGCATGACGCCGTGCGTGAAGGCGCAGAGCTGGGCGGGGAGGTCCTCCTTGTTGAGCCCCTCGTAGGGGCCCGCGTCCACATGGCGTACCAGTACCCCGGGGGCGAGGTCCACCGTGGGAGGTAGGCCACCCGTGGTAGCCCTCGTGAAGATCTCCACCTCGATGTTGATCGCCGCGAGGCGCTGGGCCAGCTCGACGATGTAGACGTTCATCCCCCCGGCGTCCCCGGTGCCGGGCTGGTGCAAGGGCGATGTGTGCACGGAGAGCATCGCGACACGGCGCGGCCTGCGGTGCGGGAGCCGCAGCCGCGGGGTCGTGGCCGGGGAGCGACGCCCGAGCCGGCTGACGTACTGGCTCACGTGGCGTTTCCTCCTTGCTGGCGGTGCTGCGGGCATGACAGAGGGAGGCTGGCGCGCCTTCCAAGGGGGCAACAGCGGAGGGGGTGAGCCGAATTCCCTTGCCGGACACTTTTCCGAATCATTACCTTTACGGCTCAACCGTGCGGCGGGGTGGCGGCGACCGCCATCCGAGCGCCGCGCGCGACGTACCGAGGAGACGCACCGTGACCGGCCCGCCCGACGAGATCTTCCCCTGTCCCTGCTGTGGGCACCTGATGTTCTGGGAGCTGGGCAACTACGACATCTGCGACGTCTGCTTCTGGGAGGAGGACGTCACGCAGCTGCGCTACCCGTGGTGCGACTTCGGTCCGAACGGCGGCCTGAACCTCATCGACGCGCAGGCGAACTACGCACGGATCGGCGCCGTGCGCGAAGACCTGCTGCGGCACGTCCGCCCGCCCAAGGACGACGAACCGCTCGACCCCGGCTTCCGGCCCGTCGACCTCGCGCGGGACGCCTTCGAGCCGGAGTTCACGCGGACTCCCGACCCGGAGAACCTCATGGACCTGTACTACTGGCGGCCCACCTACTGGCGGCGTCACCTGCGCCTACCCTCGTAACCATGACCCCCCGTCCCGTCGGTACCGTCACGCGCGGGACCACCAATCCCAATCGGCTGCGGCGTATGGACCGCTGGATCGCGGACGCGCACGGCGCGGTGCTGCGGCGGGCTGACGATCCCGTCGCTGTCGATCTGGGGTACGGGGCCGCGCCCTGGACGGCCGTCGAGCTGCTGGCCCGGTTGCGGGAGGTCGCGCCTCGCGCGCGCGTGGTGGGCGTCGAGATCGATCCCGCGCGCGTGGCCGCCGCCGAGCCGTACGCGCGCGAGGGGCTCGTTTTCCGGCACGGCGGGTTCGAGGTGCCGGTGGAGGGGCGGCCGGTGCTGGTGCGGGCCGCGAACGTGCTGCGGCAGTACGACGAGGACGCCGTCGCGGGCGTGTGGGCGCGCGTGTGCGGGCGGCTCGCGCCGGAGGGGCTGTTCGTCGAGGGGACCTGCGACGAGATCGGGCGGCGGCACGTGTGGGTCGCGCTGGGCCCGCAGGGGCCCCGGACCGTCACCTTCGCCGCCCGGCTGGCGTCCCTGGAGCGGCCGTCCGACCTCGCCGAGCGGCTGCCCAAGGCGCTGATCCACCGCAACGTGCCCGGGGAGCCCGTCCACGCGTTCCTGCGGGACTTCGACCGGGCCTGGGCCGCCGCCGCGCCGTACGCGTCGTACGGGGCGCGGCAGCGGTGGATCAGGGCGGTACGGGACCTGGCGGGGGCGTGGCCGGTCGTGGACGGGGTACGGCGCTGGCGGCAGGGCGAAGTGACCGTGGAGTGGGGGGCGTTGGCGCCCCGGTGACGTCTCGTGCGCCTTCCGGACACGATCACCCGTTCGAGTGACGCCCGGCGGGAACGCCTCGGTTGCGCCGTTCGTCACACAGGCAACGGGACACAGGCAGCGGAACGCAGGCAACGGAGGGCTCGTGGCGGCAAGGGCGTACAAACCCTGTCGTTTTCGGTCGGGGCGTGACACGATCCACCGGGCATCGGCAAGTTACTGACGGTAAATCAGTTGGGGGAAGCGGTATGGGGACGGGCAAGCGCACCCTGGTGGCCACGGCCGTGGGCGTCGTCTGCGCGGTGGTGGTGCTCGGGGCTCCGGCGACGGCGTTCGCGGCCCCGGACCCGGGACCCACGGTCACGGCGACCCCCGCGCCCAGCAAGGACCTCCAGGCCGTACGCGCCCGCCTGGACGCGCTGTACCACGACGCCGCGGTCGCCACGGACGCGTACAACGCCGCCGAGGAGGCCTCGAAGGAGCAGTCCGCGACGATCGTCGCGCTGGCCGAGCGGATCGTCGACGGCAGGGAGCGGCTCGCGAAGCTGAAGGACCGCGCGGGGGCGGCGGCCCGCGCGCAGTACCGCGGCGGCGGCCTGCCGGACGAGGCGAAGCTGATCCTCAGCGACGACCCCTCCCGGTTCCTCGACGGAGCGGACCGCGTCGCTCAGGGGCAGAAGGCGACGAAGGGGCTGCTGGAGCAGCTGACGACGGTCCAGGCGGACCTGGAGCAGTACGCGCGCGACGCCGCCGTCCAGTGGCAGAAGCTGGAGGCGGGCCGCAAGGCGAAGGCCGCCGCGCAGAAGCGCGTCGAGCAGCAGATCGCCGCCGCGAAGAAGCTGGAGGCCGAGCTCCAGAAGGAGGAGCTGGAGCGCCTCGCCGAGCTGGAGCGGCAGGCGGCCCAGCAGGCGCAGACGAAGTGGCTGGACGCGAACACGGGCGTCGTGGACGGGAGCGCGGCCGGCGCGACCACGCAGGGCGCCAAGGCCGTCGCGTACGCGCTCGCCCAGCGCGGGAAGCCGTACGAATGGGGCGCCGAGGGGCCGCTCTCGTACGACTGCTCCGGCCTCACCTCGCAGGCGTGGGCCGGCGCGGGGACGGCGATACCCCGGACCTCCCAGGAGCAGTGGCGGCAGCTGAAGCACGTCGACATCAAGGACATGCGGCCCGGAGACCTGATCGTCTACTACGCGGACGCCAGCCACATCGCGATGTACATCGGCGAGGGGCAGATGGTCCACGCGCCGAGGCCGGGGCGGACGGTGACCGTCGCGGGGGCGGGGTCGATGCCGATCCTGGGGGTGGTGCGGCCGGACGCGTAGGGGTGTGAACCGGGTTACGTGACGCAGGGCACGCGCGCTTGATCCGAAACCCCGCCGGGACGTGACGTTCGTCATTCCCGCACCTCACCCGCACTGCCCAACTGCGGTACGGAACGCGGCATATGCCATTGACGCGAGATCAACCTGGGTGCCGTACACCATTCCGCTCCGGCGCTTTCTGCCGCTAGGGTCCCGCTCGGTGGGACGAGTCCCTCGTCACCGCCGTGCCCTCGGGGGGAGGGGAAGGAACCCTAGACATGCCCGTACCCGTACCGCGGCAGAGAGCGATCCCGGCCGTGGAGTGTGGTCAGGCGGAGACCGAGTCCCGTCCGCCGACGGCTGCGCCGGGCGCCCCCGCGAGCGGCGTGCTCTCCGACGCCGCCGACGTGGCCGCCGACGCCCCCGGCGTACCCGGCTCCGCGGCCCTCACCGGCGTACCCGGTACCGGTACGGCCCCTGACGCGCCCGACGGGCCCCTTGAGACGCCGGGCGTCCCGGGCGCCCCGGCGTCGACCGGCGGAGCCCACCTCACCCTGCTCCTCATCCAGGACGACCCCGCCGCGACCCCCCTCGTCCCGGACCTCCGCGACTCCGCGGGCCAGTCGATCCGCGTCCGCGCCGCGCGCAACCTCACCGAGGCCGAGCGGCTGCTCACGGACGACGTGCACTGCATCCTCCTCGACCTCGCGCTGCCCGCCCCCGGCTGCGGCGAGGACGGCAACGAGGACGAGCTCGCCGTCCTGCGCCACGTCCTGCGCCTCGCGCCCCGGCACGCCGTCCTCGCGCTGACCGCCTCCGGCGACGCCGACCGCGCCGCCGAGGCCGTACGGGTCGGCGCGCAGGACTACCTCTTCCGGGACGAGCTGGACGGACGTCTGCTGAGCCGGGCCATCCGGTACGCCGTCGAGCGGAAACGTTCCGACGCGGCCGAGCGCAGGCTCGCGGAGGGGCGGCTGCGGGCGCAGGAGAACGCGCGCCTCGAACGCGGGCTGCTGCCCACGCCGCTGCTCGACGGCGCCTCGCTGCGGTTCGCCGCGCGCTACCGGCCGGGGCGCTCGCGCGCGCTGCTCGGCGGCGACTTCTACGACGTCGTCCGCACGCCCGACGGGATCGTCCACGCGATGATCGGGGACGTCTGCGGGCACGGGCCCGACGAGGCCGCGCTCGGGGTCGAACTCCGCATCGCCTGGCGGGCGTTGACGCTGGCCGGGCTGTGCGGGGACGAGCTGCTGGGGACGCTCCAGGAGGTGCTGGAGCACGAGCGGGACGACGAGGAGCTGTTCGCGACGCTCTGCACCGTCGACATCGACGCCGACGGGTCGCGGGCGCGGCTCTGCCTCGCCGGGCACCCGGCGCCGCTGGTCGTGCGCGACGGGCACGCCGAGTTGCTGCCGTACGCCGAGAACGGGCCCGCGATCGGGATGCTGCCGTGGAAGAGCTGGCCGCGGATGGAGGTCGAACTCGGCGCCGAGTGGAGCCTGTTGATGTACACCGACGGGTTGATCGAGGGGCGCGTCGGGGGCGGGAGCCGGGAGCGGCTCGGGCAGGACGGGATGGTCGGGATGGTGCGGCGGCTGTGGGGGGAAGGGGCGCGGGGGGAGCGGCTGCTGCGGGCGGCCGTGCGGGAGGTGCGGGAGATGAACGGGGGCGAGCTGGCGGACGACGTGGCCGTACTGCTGCTGGAGCAGGGGGAGTAGGGGGAGTGGGTCCCTGGTGGGGGACCCCCTCGTCGTACCTCCGTACTACTCCCTACCTACCACCGTTGTACGGGCCGTACGGGCCGTCGCTGCTCGAACCGCCCCTGCCGCCGCGCCCGCCCTTCCCGCCACCCGGCAGGGACCGCAGCGCGGGGCGGACGTCGACCATGTACACGATCGTCGCCACCAGGCCGATGATCGGCAGGAACGACAGGATCGGGAAGATCAGGTTCACGACGAAGGCCAGGCCCAGGATGATCATCCAGAACGGCTTCGTCTGCTTGCTGACCGCCCGATAGCCGTCCTCACGGCGGATCGCCGCGTCGAAGAGCGCGAAGCCGCTGAAGACGATCAGGGCCAGGCTCAGCAGAGCCATGAAACTGCTGAATCCTTGCATCAGCACAACGTCCACCACCCGGTTCGACTACTCGTCCCTTACGCGGTCACCGTACCCGCAACCCTCTGTCCGCTACCCCTTCAACGGGCCGGGCCCCGCGAGAGTGCCCGGCCCGTCGCGCGGGTCACTTCGCCGGCGGGGTCGTCTTCTTCGCGGCGGCCTTGCGGGGGGTGGCCTTCTTGGCGGGGGCCTTCTTCGCGGGGGCGGCCTTGGGCTCCTCGGCCTTGGCCTCGGTGGTGGTGGCGGTGGCCTTGGGCTCGGCGGCCTCGGGCTCCTCGGCGGTGTCCTCCTGGACCTCCACCGCGACCGCCAGCTCCTGGATCTCCTCCGCGGCCTCGCCGCGCCACGTCCGCACGGCCTGCTCGCCGTGCTCGGCGACCTTCTCGTACGTCTCGCGCGCCTTCACCGCGTACTCCGCGGCCACGCCGACGCCCCGCAGCGCGAGGTCCTGCGCGGACTCGCCGAGGCGCTTGAGGTCCGCGTCGAGGGTGGTGCCGAGCTTCTTGAAGTCGCCGTCCAGCGCGGTGACGAACTCGCCGACCTTGGTCTGAAGCGTCTCCTGCGCCTCCTTCGCCCGCTCGCCCGCCTTCACACCGGCCTCCTTCGCGCGGGCGCCGGCCTCCTTCGCGCGCGCCTTGGGGTCGCTCTCCCGCACGGCCTCGAACCGCGCCGGGGCCTCCGTACGCAGCTGCTCCACCAGCGCGGGGACCTTCTTGACCTCCTGGAGCGCGAGGTCGGCGGCGCCGGCCGCGAAGTACAGGGGGGTCGGGTCGCTGAGGGTCTTGCGCAGATCGTCGGTGATGGCCATGGTGGGTGTTCCTCCCGGTTTCGCGTTCGTCACGTACGTCGGCATCGGCCGAGGTGATGCTGATCCGCAGTCGGGCGGCCGGTCCCCTGGACCGGTCAGCCGGCCGCCCCCTGCGGGTCGCTGTCGTCGTCCTTCTTCTGTACGGGGCTGTCGGTGCCGTTCGGCTGTACGGGGCCGTGGGGCCCGTTCTCCTTGCGGAACGACTCGTAGATCTGGAGCAGCGCCTGCTTCTGCGGCTCGGTCAGCGTCGGGTCCGCGAGGATCACGCCCCGCGTCTCCACCTCGTCGAGATCCCGCTCGGCGTCGAGGATGCCCGCCCGGACGTACAGCGTCTCGGCGGAGATCCGCAGCGCCTTCGCGACCTGCTGCAACACCTCCGCGCTCGGCTTCCGCAACCCCCGCTCGATCTGGCTGAGGTACGGGTTCGACACCCCCGCGGCCTCCGCGAGCTGCCGCAACGACAGCCGCGCGTTCCGCCGCTGCTCGCGCAGGTACTCGCCGAGGTTCCCGACATTGAGCGATGCCATGCCCCCACCATGCACCGCCCTTGCTAACTATTGCAAGCACCCGCTTGCAAAAGTGCGCCACGTCACGGGGAACGCTTTGTAGGCTCTCCCCATGGCCAACGATCTCGGATTCGCCTGCGCATGCTGCGACGGGCACCACGGCGAGCCGCCGATGAACTACTCCGCCGCCGCTCCCTATGTCTGGGACCCGAGTTACGCCGATGCCCCCGACTGCCTGCTCTCCTCGGACCAGTGCGTCATCGAGGCGCGGCACTACTTCGTCAAGGGGCTGATCGAGATACCGGTCATCGGCGGCGACGAGGTGTTCTCCTGGGGGGTCTGGGTCTCTCTCAGCCGTGAGAACTTCTCCCGCGCGGCCGACCTGTGGGACACGCCGGGGCGCGAGTCGCAGAAGCCGTACTTCGGCTGGCTCACCACCGAGCTGCCGGTCTACTCCCCCGGCACCGTCAATCTGAAGACCCATGTCCACACCCGCCCGATCGGTGAGCGGCCCCTGGTCGAGCTCGAACCCACCGATCACCCGCTCGCCGTCGAACAGCGCACCGGCATCACCATGGACCGGGTGCGCGAGATCGCCGAGGCCGTACGGCACTGATCGTGCCGCTGCTCTCGCCGCCGGGGGAACCGGTGTGCCGGGGCCGGCGTATCCGCAGGCGCCCGTACCGAGTTGACGGCCGGTGTCTGTCCGGAACGCTGTTCAGCGGCCATGGGGGCGGCCCCGCTCCAGGTCACCCTGGGCGCAGGGGCACCGTTCCCGTGGCCATGGGGGCCGTTCACTTCAGCAGGGCCGCCCTGAACGCCTCGCGATGTTCCGCCAGCCAGCTCTGCAAGCGGTCCCAGCGTGCCCAGCCGCCGCGTTCGGTGAGGGCCTGGAGGTAGACGGGGTCGCCGGTGGTCACGCGGTGGGTGACGAAGGCGCGGCAGACGGCCGTGGCCTGTTCGACGAAGTCGGGCAGGTCGGCGCGGTCCTGGGGCGGGAGGCCGTAGCCGTCGGCGAGGATGCGCAGGCGCGTGGGCGCGTCCAGGCCGGCGGGGTAGTAGGCGGACGCCGAGGCGGGGTCGACCAGCGGTACCCAGTAGCGGGCGGTCATGGCGACGTCCCAGAGGGGGCGGCCGGGAGCGGCCAGGTCGAAGTCGATCAGGGCGGCGGCACGGCCGTCGCGGAAGACGACGTTCTCCGGGCACACGTCGTTGTGGCACAGCATCGTTCCCCCCTCCGGATCGGCGAGGTCCGAGGGCCACTCGGCGCCGGGGTCGACCGGGACGGCCGCGCTGCTCTCGTGCAGCTGCCGCAGCAGGCTCCCCACGGACGCGAGGGCGGAAGCCGTCATCGCCCGGTCCGGGAACGGCGGCAGGGCCACGTCTCCGGGGATGAAGGTGAGCCGCTCGCGGCCGTCCTCGGTGAGACCGACAGGAACCGGCGCCGCGTCGAAACCGTGCGCCCTGAGCGCGCGGAGGTACGCGTGCAAGGCGCGCGCATGGCGCGGCGCCGGACGCTCCACCAGCTCCCCCCCCGCCGGAACACCGCCCCCGCGTTCGCCATACCGCCGACCAGCGCCCCGCCCTCAGCCGTCATACCGGTCACGCTATCGCCGTACGGCCCCGCGCGGACGCGGCACTCCGGGTTCAGGACGGCTGGACCCTGTCGAAGTGGGCGACCGCCTCCATGGGGTCCGGGCCGACCAGGCGGTCCAGGCCCGCCGTCGTGATCCGGGCCCACTTCGCGGCCCGTTCCCACATGCGGAGTTCGAAGGCGCGGACCGCCGCGTCGAGGTCGTCCGTCATGAGGGACTCCGCCAGTTCGGCGCCCTCCAGCATGGCGAGGTTCGCACCCGCGCCGAGGGGTGGCATCAGGTGGGCCGCGTCCCCCAGGAGGGTTACGCCAGGAGTGTGGGGCCAGGTGTGGGAGACGGGGAGGGTGTGGATGGGGCGGTGGGTGAAGGCCGTGCCTCGGCGGAGGAGGTCGAGGAGGGCGGGGGACCAGCCGGAGAACAGGGTCAGGAGTGCCGTACGGAGGGACTCCGTGTCGGACGGGTCCAGGCGCGCATGCCAGTCCTCCGGCGCGCGGAATTTCGCGTACACCCTGACCCGGCCTCCGCTGCCCCGCTGTGCGACGAGGGAGCGGTTCGCGCCGTACGCCGCCAGGGAGCCGTCGCCGATCAGGCGGGCGAGGCCGTCGTCGGCGGGCTCTTCGCCGAGGGACGTCTCGACCGAGGTCACCCCTGTGTAGTACGGGGTGACCGGCGAGACGGCGGGCCGGGTGCGGGACCAGGCGCCGTCCGCGCCGACGACGAGGTCGTACGTCTCCTCGCGGCCGTCCGCGAAATGGACCCGCCCCGGTACTACCCGGGTACCCCTCAGGTCGTACGGGCCGCCGGTGCCCGGCTCCACCCGCGTCACCTCCCGACCCCACTGGACGTCGAGCGGCCCCAGCAGCAGGTCGCGGAGTTGGCCGCGGTCGATCTCGGGGTTGGCGAGGTCGCCCGGACGGGGACGCCAGTCGCGCAGGACCGTGCCGTCGGGGGCGAGGATGCGCATGGCCTGGGCCTCGGGGCGGGACAGTGCCGCGAACTCGTCCAGCAACCCCGCCTTCTCCAGGGCGAGTTGGCCCATCCCCGCGTGGAGGTCGAGCGAGCCGCCCGGGGGGCGCGCGTCGGGCGAGGGGTCGCGTTCGAGGATCGTGACGGCATGGTCGTACCCGTGTAGTACCCGCGCGAAAGTGAGGCCGGCGGGCCCGGCTCCGGCGACAGCGATGCGATGTCCCATGTCGATACACTGTATTTTCACGATGCGGTGTATCGCAACCGTACGATGTCGACCATGACTGTCTGGGACCGGCCCGAGCCCCCCGCCCGCCCCGTACCCCTCGACCGCGACCGCATCGTCACCGCCGCCATCGCCCTCGCCGACGAGGGCGGACTGGACGCGGTGTCGCTCCGCAAGGTCGCCGCCCGGCTGAACGCGGGGCCGATGCGGCTGTACGGCTACATCGCGACGAAGGAGGAGCTGTACGACCTGATGGTGGACGAGGTCCACGCCGAGATCGTCCCCGACGAGCCCCCCGGCGACTGGCGCGAAGCCCTGCGCGCGCTCGCCCACCGCACCCGCCGTACGACCCTCCGCCACGAATGGCTCGCCGACCTCCTCGGCGGACGCCCCACCCTGGGCCCCCACGGCCTCGCCGTGACCGAGGCGAAACTCGCCGCCCTCGACGGCCACGCGGACATCGACACCGCCCTGCGCGCGGTGGAGACGGTCAGCGCGTACGTGACCGGCGCACTCCGGCGCGAGATCGCACACCTGCGCGCCGAGCGCGCCACGGGGCTCACCGACGCCGACTGGCAGCGCGCCTCGGGCCCGCACGTGATGAACATGCTGGCCACCGGCCGTTTCCCGGCGCTGGCCAAGGCCGTCCACGACGGCACGGAGACCGACGCGGAGACGACCTTCGCGACCGGCCTCGACTGGGTCCTCGACGCGATCGCCACCCGCCTCACCCGCTGACGGCCGCCAGGATCTCGCGGATCGCCCGCGCCGGGTCCGGCAGATCGACGTCCCACAGCTCGACCGTGTTTCCCGCCACGACGGCGAGGGTACGGCCGTCCGGACCGAACGCCGGCGTCGCGTACGAGCGGGTCGGCAGGGTGCGGCGGGCACGGCCCGTGGCGAGGTCCCAGAGGTGGACCGCGCCGGGTTCGCCGGTGGCGAGGGTACGGCCGTCGGGGCTGAAGGCGGGGGAAACGGCCTGGTCACCGGCGTCGAGGGTGTGCTGGAGGCGGCCGGTGTGGACGTCCCAGGTCTTCACGGTCCCCGTGTCGCCGCTCGCGGTGGCCAGGGTCCGCCCGTCCGGGCTGAACGCGATGGACAGGAAACCGCCGACGCCGGGGTCGAAGGTGCGGCGGATGCGGCCGGTCGCGGTGTTGAGGAGGGTGAGCTGTTCGGCGCGGGAGTGGATGGTGGCGAGGGCGAGTTCGCGGCCGTCGGGGCTGAAGGCCACGCTTCTCACGGGGTGTTCGTCGCCGGTGCGGATGGTTTTCAGCGTGTCGGTCGACAGGTGCCAGATCTGTACGGTGCCCTCCCGGCCGACGGCGCCGAGTCGGGTGCCGTCGGGGCTGAAGGCCACTTCGTCCATTGGGCCGAGGCGCCGACTGTGGAGGAGGCGGCCCGTGGCGAGGTCGCGGACTTCGATCACGCCGTTGCCGACGGCTCGGGAGACGAGGGTGCGTCCGTCGGGGGTGAACCCCACGGCGGTGCCGCGGGGGTTCGGGCCGGCGCCGAGGGGCGGCGGGGTCCCGGGGGCGTTCCGGGGCCGCACCGGGGTTTCGTCCGGCGGCGCCGTGGGCATGCGGGCGCCGGTCCCCGCGTCCCAGAGCCGCGCCGAAGCCTCCTGGACCTTCCCGCGCATCAGCGAATCCGGCAGCGAGTCGTGGGAGACCGTCGCGACCGCCCGCCCACCCGGCCCGAACGCCACCCCCGCGACGTACGTCCCGGCAGGCCCGTACAGCGTGGCCCTCGGACGATTCGAGGACCAGCGCTGCACGCGCACGGCCGGGCCCCTGTTTCCGCTGGTGACCAGCGTGCCGTCCGCGCCGAGGGCGATCTCTGGCGTTCCGCGCCCGTGGTGCCCGGCGGTCAGCGTGCTCAGCGCCGCACCGGACACGGCGTCCCAGATCCGTACGGTGTCCCCCGGACCGGCGACGGCGAGGGTCCGCCCGTCCGGCGCGAACGCCGGGCGCCCGCCCGCGTCGAGAGCGCGCCGCACGGCACCGGTCGCCACGTCCCGCACCTGCACCGAACCGCCGACGGGGGAGAACGCGTACGTCCGCCCGTCCGGGCTGAAGGCGACGTCGCCGCCCCCGGTCCGGCCGCCGTGCACGGCCCGGGTCCGCCCGGTGACCGTGTCCCACACCCGTACGCCCCCGTCGACACCGGCCGCCGCGACGGTACGCCTGCCGGGCCCGAAGCCGACGGCCTGCGCGTCGCGGAGCCCGGCGAGGGGCCCGCGGAGCCGGCCGGTGCCGGTGTCCCACAGACGTACGCCCGCCGGGGAGGCGACGGCGAGAGTCCGGCCGTGGAAATCCATCCCGCGCACGGAACCACCCCCGACGGTCAGGGAGTTGACCCGCTTGCCGGTGACCGGGTCCCACAGGACGACCACCTCGGCGGACGCGACCGCGAGGACCCGCCCATCGGCGCCGAACACCATGTGCCCGGGGTCCGCACGGCCCGCGAGCATCCGTAGGAGCCGCCCACCGGACATCTCCCAGATCCGTACGGAGCCGTCGGCGCTGTGCGCGGCGAGGAGCCGCCCGTCCGGGCTGAGGGCGATGGCCTGCACGGGCCGCTCGCCATCGACGAGCCGTCGGCGCAACGGCAGTGAAGCGGCGGCGTACAGAGCCTCGGTGGCCTCCCGAGTCGCCCCGGCCCGGTACGCCCGCACGGCGAGCAACGCGGCCCGATCGGGATCGGAACCCAGCAACGCCCCCGACTGCGCGGCCAGTTGCCGCGACTCGGCAAGCCGCTGCGCCCCGACGGCACTCCGCCACTGCCCCACGGCGAGCCCGGCACCGAGGAGGGCGAGACAGAGGGCGGAGACGACGGAGACGAGGACGAGCCGGGACCGACGGCGGCCACGCTGGGCGTGGTTGAGGCTTGCGTCGAGGAAGGAGCGTTCTACGGGGGTGAGTTCGGGGAGGTCGGTGGGGGCGTGAGATGCGCGCTTGACGTTGGCCAGGGGGTCGGGGTCGGTGGTGGCGGGGCCCGTCGGCTTCCCGAGTTCGCCGTTGGCGGGATCGGCCCGCTCCCCGCGCCCGCGGCCCACGAGCCTCCCGAGCCCTCCGCCGAACGGCCCTCTGCTCTCCGTACCCCCGAAGTACTCCTGCGCCGCGGCCAGCCGACTTCCCCGGTACAACGCCCCTTCCTCGCGCCCCAGTTCCGCCCAAGCGTCCGCAGCCGCCGTCAACTCCCGCTGTGCTCGGAGCCGTTCACGGTCAGCCTCGATCCACCCCCGCAGCCGGGGCCACGCCGTGATCAGGGCCTCGTGGGCCAGCTCGACCGTGTCGCCGTCCAGCGTGAGGAGGCGTGCACGGGTCAGCGCCTCCAGAACGGGACCTGTTTCGCCGGGGAGTTCGGCGCGCTGCACAGGGCGGCGCGTGTCGGGTACGCCGTCGCCGGGCTCGATCAGACGCAGCAACACCCGTCGTGCGGTGGCCGCTTGGACCTCAGTGAAGCCGGCGTGGACCCGCTCGGCGGTCCGGGTGATCGCCCCGTCCAGGCACCCCGCCGCCTCGTACCCCGCCAGGGTCAGCGTCTTGCCCCGCCGCAACCGCCACGTCTCCAGCAATGCGTGTGACAGCAACGGCAGTCCACCCGGCGCCCCGGCGACGTCCTCGACCAGCCGGCTCGTGAGGGCGCGTTCGACGGTCAGCCCGCTCGCGGTGGCCGGCTTGACCACGGCGTCCCGCAACTCGGCCGGACTCATCGCACCGACGAGCAGATTGGCGTCCCGCAACGCCTCGGCGAGCCCCCGGTGTTCGGCGCACCGGCCGTAGAAGTCACCGCGTACGGCGAGCAACACCCGCACCCCGCTGCCGGGTCGGCGCGCGGTCAGCAACATCTCGATGAACCGGTCCCGTTCGGCGGCGTCCCGGCAGAGAGTGAACACCTCCTCGAACTGGTCGACGATCACGTACGTCTCCGGCCCGGCCGGCGTGAGGAGCCGGGCGTGCGTGCGGGCGGGATGCCCGCCCGGCGTCAGGATGCGGATCGCGGACGGACGAGGGTCCCGGGCCCGCCGCAGCGCGGGGATCAACCCGGCCCGCAGAAGGGAGGACTTACCGCTGCCGGAAGCCCCGAAGACCGCGGCGAACCGGCGACGGCTCAGCAACTCGACGAGGTCGGCGGTGAGTTGCTCGCGCCCGAAGAACAGGGCGCTGTCGTCGGGCTCGTACCGGGCGAGCCCCCGATAGGGCGGCGCGCAACCGTCGTCCGGCGGCCCCTCCGCGGCGGCCTCCCGCCAACGCGCCTCCCACCAGGCCGAGTTGCCCCCGCAGGCCCGCACATACGCCAACACCACCGGCAGCGTGGGCAACTGCTCCCCGCCCGCCGCCCGCGACAACGTGGTCACCGAGTAGCCCGCCCGCAGGGCGAGTTCACGGTAGGTGACCCCGTCCGCCTCCGCCCGCAGCTTGCGCAACTCGAACGCGAACCGCTGCACCGGCCCCGCCGCCGGATCGACCGGCACCTCTCTCCGCCCTGCCACGGCCTCAACCCCCCATTGTTCGGACCCCGTCGGGGCGCTGCCCAACAATGCGCCGCCCGCTGGACTCGGAGCATGAAACCCTCACGGTCGGCCTGGCTGGACGCACTGCGCGGCATCGCCGCACTCGTCGTGGTCTTCGACCACTCGTCGTACACGTTCCTGCCTGAAGTACGGCGGGAGTTGATGCCCGAGTTCAACACCAGCCGCTACGGCATCATGGTGTTCTTCCTGGTGAGCGGTTACCTCATCCCCGCGTCACTCGAACGCCTGGGCCGCGTACGGGAGTTCTGGATCGGACGGATCTTCCGCATCTACCCCCTGTGGGCGGTGGTCGTCGCCGCACTCCTCGCGCTGCACCTCGCGGGCGTCGCGGGGATACGCGAACTCGACGGCCAGAGCGTCTACTTGACCGCCCTCGCGCACGTCACGATGCTCCAGGAACTCCTCGGCACCCCCAGCGTCCTGCTCGTCCTGTGGACCCTCTCCTACGAGATGGCCTTCTACCTGCTGGTCGTCGCCCTCTTCACGCTCCGCCTCCACCGGCACTCGGGGACCATCGCCGTCCTCTTCGCCGCGGTGGCCGTGGTGGCGGGGGCCGCGCTGCCGGCCTCCGCGCTGTCCGGCGCGGTCGGCACGGGTCCGCTGATCGTGTGTGCCTCGCTCGCCATGGCCCTCGCGATCGGCTGCGCGAACGCCTGGGCACGCGTCCTGGGCGGCGCCCTGGGCCTCGCACTGATCGCCCTCAACGGCACCGTTCCGACGTGGGAGGGGCTCGTGATCCTCGCCGTGATGTTCCTCGGCACCACCATCTACCGTGCCGGGTACGGCAGTTGGCGTACCGCCCTGGTGGTCGTCGGCTGCGCGGTGGGGAGTTCGTACGCGTACGGCTCCGGCTCGCGCGGCTGGATCGCCGGGTTCCTGCTCGCCGTCCTCACCTTCGGCGCCGGGCTGGCGTCGCGCCGGCGCCGTACGCCTCGGGTGCTTGTCGGTCTGGGGACGGTGAGTTACTCGGTCTACCTCGTGCATCCGCTGCTGCTGGCGGTGGTCGACGGGACGGCCGGACGGCGGGGCGAGGACAGCTGGCTCCTCGAAGTGGGCTTCTGTGCCGTGCTGTTGCCGGTGTGCGTGCTGACGTACCGGTACGTCGAGGTGCCCGGGCAGGAGTGGGGGCGCGCGGTGGCGCGGCGTACCCGGTCGCGGTGAGGCGGGCCGGGCGGGGTTCAGCGGGGGCGGTGTCCGGGGTGGGGGGTGTCTGAGTACGCGCACTCATGTGCCGGTGGCCGGTCGCTGACACGCTGCCTTCATGGTGAGCGGTAGAGCTGTTCCGGCGTTCTGGCATGTCCTCCTTGTGTGGGGGGTGACGGCGTTCGTGATGCCGGTGCTCGGGGTCGGGGTGTTCATGGCCGGGTGGGGCGGGGGGAACGGGGCCGCCGCGGTGGGGCTGCTGGTGGGGGTGCCGCTGGTGGTCGGGCTGCTCGCCGTGATCGCTCCGGCGAGCCTCGTGCCGTGGTGCGGGACGAGGTCCGGCCGGTTCGGGTGGGCGGTCCTGGTCTTCGTTCTCGGTACGGCGGGCGTCCTCGCGGGCCTGGCCGCGTACAACTCCGACGTCGACCTGGGCGGCGCGGCGACGCGGATCGCGCTGACGGGCCTGCCGTACGCGGTCGCCGCCGCGTTCCTCGTACCGGACCGGTGGGTACGGCTGGGCGCGGTCATGGTGCTGGCGGCGGGGGTGGGGTACGGGGGGTACCTCGGTCCCTCTCAGGTACGAGACCGTGAACGGGCCGCCCAGATCGCCCGGTACCGCGCGCACCCCGAGGTGTTGTACCTGGGAGCTACTCCGCCGGGGATGCGGATCGCCCGCGCGGTGGTCGGGCCGTCGTACTTCGGGGTCGAGTACCACGCGGAAACGAGCGGGTACGTCGGTATGACCGTGCGCTCGCCGCTGTCACCGCGAGCGGTGTGCCCCGATCGGCCGGACGCGGGGACGAGCTGTGCGGTGGGGGCGGGCGGGGAGATTCGGCAGGTGCGGAGTCTGCCGGGGGGAGGGCGGGAGGTCACGTTGTTCCGGCGGCATGAGGGGGCTGAGGTGGAGGTGCGGAGTCAGAGCCTGGGGGAGGCGGGGTTGAGGAGGGTGCTGGATACGTTGCATCCGTTGTCGGAGGGGGAGTTGGAGGGGCTGATGCGGGAGAAGGTGATTGGGGAGGGGTGAGGGGGAGGGGGTGTGGTGGCTCTGGGGTATGGCAGGTATGAGCACCCAGAGAGCTACCCCTCGGGTACGGGGCGCCCCGCCGCCTCCCTCAACCCGTCCCGCAGCCGCGTCAGCCGGGCGATGTCCGCGTCGAGCGCGGCGATGCGGCGGTCGATGACGTTGGCGCCGGCCGCGCCGGGTTTCCTCGCCGTCGGGTCGCAGGAGCGTTGCGAGGTCGTGGCGAGGAGTGGCAGGCGGTCGGCGATGGTGTGCAGGTCCTCCACGGTCAGGCCGAGCGCGAGGAGTTCGCGGACGACGCGCAGGACGGCCAAGTCGGTGGCTGTGTAGTCGCGTTGGCCGGACGGCGTGCGGTGCGGGGGTGGGAGGAGGCCGCGTTGTTCGTAGAAGCGCAGGGCTCGGGGTGTCGCCCCCACGGCTGCCGCCGCGTCGCCGATCCGCATGTGCACGCCTCCCACTGACCTGTCGGCCCACCGACCCGCGGACTCGCGGCGTCGCCGGCTCGCGGACTTGCCGCGCCACCAACCCGCGGACTCGTACGGCCACCGGCTCGCTGACCTGCCGTGCCATCGGCCCGCAGGCTCGCACCGCCGCCGGCCCGCAGCTCCCCCGGACAGGCCCCTCACCCGCCCAGATCCGACGCCAACTCCACCACAGCCGTACCGAATTGCTGCCCATCGATCAGGTTCCGCAAAGCCTGCGGGGCCTGATCGATGCCCGAGGTCCGGGTGAGGGGGAACCGTATCTCGCCGGCCCGCAGCCACAAGGCGAACCGCCCCACCCACTCCGCCTCGACGTCGGGATGGTCGGCACCGAGGTACCCCCTCAGGGACACCCCCTTGAGGATGATCCGAAACGCATCGACCTCCACCGGCGCACTACCCCCCGCCCCCTCCTCCGCGAGCTGCCCCGACAACGCCCCCACCAGAGCGAACCGGGCCCCGTGCCGGGCCATGTCCAACGCCCCGGCGAGCTGCGCCCCACCCACGTTGTCGACCACGACATCGACACCGTCCGGCGCGACCTCGGCGAGCTGCGCGGCGAACTCCTCGTATGCCGCGCGGGAGTTGCTCCGTACGGCGCGGGCGGCGGCGAGGGTGTCGTACCCGGACCCCCCGTGCCGCGTACGGGAGTTGCCCCGCGGAGTGCCGTCGACCGCGACGCCGTCGTACCCCGACTCCCCGCGCCCCGACCCGGCGTCGCCCCGCCAGGACCCCCCGGTCACGACGGCGTCGTACCCCAGCTCCCCGACGAGCCGCTCGGCCTTCCACGCGGACCCCGTCGTGCCGATCACCCGCCCGGCCCCGAGCAGCCGGGCGATCTGCCCCGCCAGTGAACCGACCCCGCCGGCCGCGCCGGTGACGAGGACGGTGTCGCCCTCGCGGACCCCGGCGAGCCGGGTGAGCGCGCCGTACGCCGTTGCGCCGGAGGAGAGTTGGGCGACGGGGTCGGGGAAGCCGGGGTCGACGGGGGTGCACCGGTCCACGGGGACGAGTGCGTGCTCGCGCCAGCCGAGGGGGTGGGTGACGAGGTCGCCGGGGCGCAGGGGGCTGTCGTCGGGGGCGTGGAGAACCTCGCCGAGGGCCGGTCCGAACAGCGTGTCGCCGGGGCGCAGGCCAGGGACGGGCGTGTCCTGGGCGGCGCCGCCGAGGAGGGTGCGGAGGCCGCCGAAGACGAGGAAGTGGCGGTTGCGGACGAGGAGTTGGGTGCCGGTGGGTGGGGGGAGGGGGGTGTCGACGACGGTGAGGTCGCCGGGGACGGGAAGTCCCCGGGGGGTGGTGGCGAGGCGGACTTCGCGGGTGGTCGAGGGCATCAAGGGGGTCTCCTCAGGTGGCGGGCGCGGAGACGGTAAACCCTGACGCGGGGGTCAAGGGCAAGCCCCTGTAGGGGAGTTCACCCCTCGAACCGGCCCCGGGCCTCCTCGATGTCGCCCAGATACGTCTGCGTCCACCCGCACAGCAGATCGACCGTCGCCCGCAACGCCCGCCCGGGCTCGGTGAGCGTGTACTCGACGCGCGGCGGAATCGTCGGGTGGACCGTGCGCGCCACCAGGCCGTTGCGCTCCAGCATCCGCACGTTCTGGGTC
This sequence comes from Streptomyces niveiscabiei, assembly GCF_033794345.1. Lineage (NCBI taxonomy): Bacteria > Bacillati > Actinomycetota > Actinomycetes > Kitasatosporales > Streptomycetaceae > Streptomyces > Streptomyces niveiscabiei. Next base: position 6,964 of record NZ_JARAYJ010000036.1, on the reverse strand, counting down.
AGCACCTTGTGGCTGATCCCCTCGACCTCGTCCCTCAACTCGCTGAACCGCAGGGTCCGTTCACCGAGAGCCTCGATGACCAGCAGCGCCCACTTGTTGGCCACGTCGGAGAAGATCTCCCGAGCGAGGGAGTCCGCGCGGCGGAGGTCGGCGTGCTCGGGCAGGTCCTTGAGCTCGTGCCTGGTTCCCATCGAATCCTCTGCTTCTTCGCACTCACAAAAACCGGACACCCACAAAAAGCCGGGCACCCATAGAAAGCCGAACACCCACAAAAAAGTGGGTACTTGGCGCCGGGCGGCAGGCCGGGCGAGGCTGATCGCAGGCGGTCAGGACGGCCGCCCGGACATCATCTCCAGCCGCCGATGACCCCAATCGTCCAGCGGGGCAAGGGCCTTGGAGAGGTCGTAGCCGAAGGGAGTCAGGGAGTACACGGTCTTCAGCGGCAGTACGTCGTGTACGTCCCGGTGCACCAGCCCGTCCGACTCCATCTCGCGCAGCGCCTGCGTCAGCACCTTCTCGCTGAGGCCGGGCAGTCGCCGGCGGAGTTCGCCGGGGCGGTGCGGTCCCGACTCCAGCAGCCAGAGCAGGCTCGTCTTCCACTTGCCGTCGATCACGGCGATCGCGGCGGTCACTCCGCACACGTCCGTGTCCTGGGCGCGGCTGCGCGTCATGTCCACCCCGTTCTTCTCACCAAGGAATCGAACTCATGCCCGATGTCAAGGGTCAGTCTGTCACCGTACTCGGCCTGGGGCCGATGGGCCGCGCCCTCGCCGGCGCGTTCCTCGACGCCGGTCTCCGCACGACCGTGTGGAACCGAACCCCGGGCAGGGAAGGGGAGTTGACCGCACGCGGAGCCGTCGCAGCGGCGAGTGCGGAGGAGGCGGTAGCCGCGAGCCCGCTGACCGTCGTCTGCGTGGTGAACTACGACGCCGCGGACACGTTCCTGCGGCGCGAGCCGGTCGCCGCCGCGCTCCGGGGACGTACGGTGGTGAACCTCAGCGCCGACACCCCCGGGCGGGCCCGCGAGTCCGCCGACTGGGCCTCCGTACACGGGATTTCCTACCTGGACGGCGCGATCATGACCCAGAACACGGTCGTCGGCTCGCCCGCCGGGGTCTTCCTCTACTCCGGCCCCACCGCCCTCTACGCCCAACACCGGCCCGTCCTCGAAGCGTTGAACGGCACCCACACGCACCTCGGCGACGAGATCGGCCACGCCGCCGCGTACGACATCGCCCTCCTTGACATCTTCTGGACCACGATGGCGGGTTACGCCCACGGCCTGGCCCTGGCCCGGGCGGAAGGCGTCAAGGCCGCCGACCTGGCCCCGTTCGCGGCGGGCATCTCCCACATCCTCCCCGCCCTCTTCACCCAGACGGCCGCCGAGACGGACGCGGGCGACTTCACCGGGTCCGGCACCGACAACCCGATCACCTCCGCCGCCTCCACGATGTCCCACATCGTCGAGACCTCCGAAGCCCACGGCATCGACGCGTCCTTGATGCGCGCCGCCCACTCCCTGACCGACCGGGTCATCACCCTCGGCCACGGCACGGACGGCTTCATGCGAGCGGCCGAGGTGCTGGGCAGGGGCGTACGCCCCGAGTAGTCCCGCTGTAGTACCCGCGACCGCCATCGATCCAGATCTGTGAGCCGCATCACAGCTGTCACAACCTTCGCGCACCCGGTGTCTTGAGTCCGAACCCCTTGGAGCGGAGGAGAGACGATGAACGGGAACGTCGAGGTGGTCGTGGTGGGCGGCGGGTACGCCGGGGTCATGGCGGCGAACAGGCTGATGAAGCGTGGGGACGTCGCCGTGACGCTGGTCAACCCGCGCCCGGAGTTCGTGGAACGGATCAGGCTGCACCAGTTGGCGGCGAGCACGGACGACGCGGTCGTGGAGTACGGGAAAGTGCTGAACCCCAGGGTGCGGCTGCTGGTGGACTCGGTCACCCGGATCGACGCCGCCGCAAGGGAGTTGGCGACCAGCAAGAGCGGCACCCTCCCCTACGACTACCTCGTGTACGCCGTGGGCAGCGCGAGCGCCGACCAACACACCCCCGGCGTACGGGAGTTCGCCCACCCGATCGCCACCCTGGAGGACGCGGCCGAGCTGAAGGCGCTCCTCACCGCCCACCCCGGCGCACCGGTCACCGTGGTCGGCGGCGGAGCCTCCGGCATCGAGATGGCGGCCGAACTCGCGGAACAGGGACGGAAACCGACCCTGGTCTGCGGCGGCGTCCTGAACCCCTACCTGCACCCGGAAGCCCGCCGCACGGTGACGGCCCGGCTGACGGGCCTCGGCGTGACCGTCCTGGAGGGCGCGAGCGCGATGGAGGTCACCGAGCACACCGTACGGCTCGAAGACGGTACGGAGATCCCGAGCGAACTCACCATCTGGACAGCGGGTTTCGGCGTCCCGGACCTCGCGGCGCGCAGCGGCCTGTCCACCGACGCCCTCGGCCGGCTCCTCACGGACGACACCCTGACGAGCGTGGACGACGACAGGATCGTCGCGGCCGGCGACTCGGCGGCGCCGTCGGGACAGCCGTACCGCATGGGCTGCCAGTCGGCGGTCCAACTCGGCCCGCAGGCGGCGGAGACGGTGCTGAGCAGGATCGGGGGAACCCAACCCGCCCCGGTGAAGGTGGTGTTCGCGGGCCAGTGCATCAGCCTCGGCCGCAGGACCGGCGTCTTCCAGTTCTCGCAGCGCGACGACACGGCGAAGAAGCGGCACATCGCGGGCCGCATGGGAGGCCGGGTCAAGGAGTTCGTGTGCCGTGGCACGGTGTGGCAACTCACCATGGAGGCGAAGAAGTTCAAGTCCCGCGCAGGAAAGTCCCCGGCGGGAAAGACCCCGGCAGGAAAGACTCCCGCAGGAGAGACCCCCGCCGCCCCGGCGGGACCCGCCCACCGCGACTCCGCCGCAACCGCCCACTGAAAGAGCCCCGATGACCGACCCGGCCACCGACGCCTTCGTCGCCCACCGCAACCTCCTCTTCACGGTCGCCTACGAGATGCTCGGCTCCGCCGCCGACGCCGAAGACGTCCTCCAGGAAACCTGGTTGAGATGGGTGAAGGTCGACCTGGACGAGGTGCGCGACCAGCGCGCGTACCTCGTCCGGATCACCACCCGCCAGTCCCTCAACCGCCTGCGCACCCTGTCGAGAAGAAGGGAGTCGTACGTCGGCCCCTGGCTCCCGGAGCCCCTGCTCACCGCCCCGGACGTCGCGCAGGACGCCGAACTCGCGGAGAGCATGTCGATGGCGCTGATGCTGGTCCTGGAGACCCTGTCGCCGACGGAACGCGCGGTGTTCGTGCTGCGCGAGGTCTTCGACGTGCCGTACGACGAGATCGCGGCGGCCGTCGACAAGTCCCCCGCCGCCGTACGGCAGATCGCGCACCGCGCCCGGCAGCACGTGGACGCGCGCCGCCCCCGGCAGACGGTCTCGCCGGGGGAGACGCGGGCGGCGGTGGACGCGTTCCGCGCGGCGCTCGACTCGGGCGACCCGCAAGGCCTGTTGGACGTCCTCGCGCCGGACGTCGTCCTGCTGACGGACGGCGGCGGCATCAAACAGGCCGCGCGCGTACCGGTGTTGGGCCCGGAGAAGATCGTCCGCTTCATCTTCGCCACCCAGGCGAAGAACGGCGTCCTCACCTCCCACCCGACCGTCGTCAACGGCGCTCCGGCGCTCGCGCTGCACCTGAACGGCGAGTTGGACGGCGTGATCGCGTTCCGGATCGCCGACTCCCTGATCGACGGCATGTATTACGTCCGCAACCCGGAGAAGCTGACCGGCTTCACCTCGGGCGACCCGATCGGCCTCCCGTAGGCAAGGGAGTCCGGCCCACCCCTCCGCCCCCCCGGCGCTCAGGGCGTCAGGTCCGCCGCCTGATCGGCCAGCGTGGGCACGGCGGAGGGAGCCGGCGACTCCGCCGGTGACGTCCTCGGGGACTTCTCGGTGGACGTCTCCGGAGACAGGGAGCCGTCCACGGCCGTCGTCGGCTCCACCACCGACGGCGACGGCGACACGTCCCGCCCCGACGGCTCCGGAGTCTCCGGCGCCGAAGGCCGCGGCGTCGAGTCCTCCACCGGCGGCTCCCGGTCCACCGCCGACGGACCGGGCGTGGGCGGCGTACGGTCCATGCGCGGCGGATCCACCGTCGGCGCCGGCGCCATCGGCGGCGCCTTCCGCACCGGAGGCGACGAGGACGACGACGCGAGGGGCAGCGCGATCAGCAGCGCCGCCGCACAGGTCGCCGTCGCCGCCAGCACCGTACGCGCCTTGCGCCGCCGAGACTTGCGGCGCAGCGCCGTGAACTGGCCCGGCGGGGGCGGCAGATGGGACGCCGGGGGGCGCAACAGCTCGACGAGCGGGTCATCTTGGCGCCCGTTGCCGTCGGCTCCGAAGCTGTCGTCGGCGTCAAAGCGTGTGGTCAAGGCTTCTCCTCAGATGGGCGCGGAGCAGCTCGCGGGCCGCGTGGAGGTCGGCCTTGACGGTTCCCTCCTTGCGTCCGGTCAGGGCGGACACCTGCCGGATCGGCATGTCAGCGTAGTAGTGGAGCAGGATCGGGACGCGCAGCCGCTCGGGCAGCGACTGCACGAGCAGCATGACCGACGGGTCGCCCTGCTCCTGCGCGGGCCGCAGCGCCTCCTCGGTCCGCGCCCGCCGCATCGCCCGGCGCTCCCGCTCGGTCTTGCGCCAGTGGTCCCGGACCAGGTTCGCGGCGGTGACGTACAGGAAGCCCTGCGGCTCCTCCACCTTCGTCCACCGCGACCACAGGCGGGTGAACGCCTCCGACGCGACCTCGTGCGCGGTCTCGTCGTCGTCCACGAGCCGCCGGCACCAGCCCGCGAGCCGCGGGTACAGCGCCGCGAACAGCTCCGACGCGGCCTCGTCACGCGAGCGCGCACGGGACCGGGTGAGGGATCGGGGGCGTTTCAACGCTCTCCAGGGGATGTGAGGGACAGGTCCGGGGAGGGAGCCGGGTGGGAGGACGGCGGTACTACGGGTAGGGGTTGCGTCATACCCGTACGACCCCTGGCCGCCATGCGGCACGTCATACCCGTAGTACCGGTCGCCCGGGTACGACGTGTCCACCGGCGCCCGCTCGCCTCCCACCCCGCCCCTCACCCCCGCTTCAGCTCCGCGAACACGATCACGTTGTCGGCGTATCCCTCGCCGGTACGGGTCCCCCCGCACGTGATCAGCCGCAGCTCGGGCCGCGCGGTATCGCCGTACACCTCCCGGGTGGGGAACGCCGACTTCGCGACCGTCCGTACCGCCGTGACCCGGAACACCGGCTCCCGCCCGTCGGTGAGCCGCGCGACGACCTCGTCCCCGCGCCTCAGCTCGGACAGGTGCCGGAAGACCCCGTCCCCGTACTCCCCGACGGTGACGTGCCCGAGGATCACGGACGGCCCGGTCTGCCCCGGCGAGGGCGAGTAGCGGTACCACCCCGCCCGGTCGTGCGCGACGACCGGCGGAACGGCGACCGTGCCGTCCGAGGCGAGACCGAGGGAGAGCAGCGGGGTGTCGACCCCGATCGAGGGCACCTTGAGAGCTACGGGTACGAGCCCGGCGCGCCCGCCGGCACGGGAGGAACCCGAACGCCCGTCCCCCGCGGCCTGAACCTTCCCCGGGGAACCGTCGTCCCGCGACACCCTCACCCCCTCCCCGCTCGCCCCGCACCCCACGAGCAGCGCCCCCAGCCCCACCACGGCGAACCCCCGCCTGGACAGCACGGTCACTCCCCGGTCGCCCGCCGGCGCCGTACGACGACGAAGGCGCCACCGGCGAGCAGGACGGCCCCGGCACCGGCCCCGACGAGGGCCGTGGACGACGACGACCCGGACCCCGAGGACTCACCGACACCCGTGTCGGCGGCCCCCTTCGGCACGACCGACACCTGCCCCGAGTCCGTGGCCGGCTCCTGGGCCGGCGCCCTGGTCGGGTCCACGACGCTCGGCACCGCGCTCGGCTCACTCGGCGCCTTCGTCGGGTCCACGGCGCTCGGCTCAGGGCTCGGCGCCTCGGCGACGGTCGGCACCGGCGACGGAGTGTCGGCGGACGCCACCCCCGCACCGGTCAGCACGACGACACCGGAGAGGACCAAGGCCCCCAGCACACCACGAGCAGTACGACGCATCCGTTCGCTCTCCTTCTTCGGTCCACCCGGGCGGGGTGGAATCGAGCGGAGAGACGAGACAGGGGGAGGGTCAGTTGTAAAGAGAAGGCAAAGTCGCGCCCGGCCTTGTCAGACCAGCGGCTCGTCCCTCGGCACCAGCATCACCCGGTGCAGATTGCAGCGGGGGCCCTCCTCCTCGGGTACGGCCGCCTGGTGGGCCTGGAGAGCCATGCTGACGAGACTGATCAGGAGGTCGACGTCCGAGTCGCAGTCCAGGTGGACCGTGACCCAGCGGGAGCCCGGGAGGAGGCGGATGGCCGTGGAGGCGCGCAGGTCGCGGGAGAGCCGGTGAATGGCCTGGCCGGTGAGGTGGAGGTCCACCTCGTGTGCGGAGTGGAAGTGAACGATCTCGCTGTGCGCGGAACGCAGGGCGGGGCCCGTACCGCACGCGGCTGTCACCGTCGTGAGGTCGGGCCAGCTCGCCAGTCGTTCATGGGCGCGCTCGGCCGGTGTCATGACCCCATCGTCGCTGGATAACCGCCCCGCTACCAGAGGTTGAGTGTTCCGTAACCTGCCCGTGAGGTGGAAAAGAGCGGAGGGCCACGGTCCGCTCGCGTTCCGTGGCCCAACAGTCCCTCGTCACGCACCAGTTATGGGGCGTAGTCCTCAGGTATTACCCGGGTACTACGCGTCGGTCTCGGGCCGCTCGGCGTCCGCCCAGTGCGTGTGGAACGCGCCCGGCTTGTCCACCCGCCCGTACGTGTGGGCCCCGAAGTAGTCCCGCTGCCCCTGGAGCAGCGCGGCGGGGAGGCGTTCGGCGCGCAGGGTGTCGTAG